>NZ_CAJCKG010000012.1:0-86255 GCF_903970945.1 Curtobacterium sp. ME26 | reverse complement strand
TGACCGATGACGGACGGGAGGCGCGGTGCCAGCGGGCACCGCGCCTCCCGTCCGTCCCGGCGTGTGACGGGATGCCGAGACTCGCCTCAGCGGACGGAACTCGCGTCCTCGCCGCGCGAAGGTGTCCGCAGAGACGAGCCTCGGGGCGCCGCCGGCCGCGCCGGCACCAGCTTCAGGCCGACCACGCAGCCGACGATCCCCGCGATGAAGAGCAGGCGCAGGAACGTGACCGGCTCGGCGCCCGTCGCCATCCCCCAGAGGACCGTGAGGGCCGCGCCGGTGCCGGTCCACACCGCGTACGCCGTGCTGATCGGGATGTGCCGGAGCACGTAGCCGAACGCGACCAGGCTCACGACGATGGTGACCGCGAACAGCGCCGTCGGACCCGGCACGGTGAAGCCGTCGCTCGCGCCGAGGGCGGTCGCCCACACGGTCTCGAGCGCGGCGCTGACGAACAGGACGAACCACGCCACCTCAGCTCACCACCTTGAGGCCGACGACACAGACGACCAGGCCGAGCACGAGGGCGATGCGGGCGATCGAGGCGGCCTCCTGCCGACGGAGGATCGCGACGACGACCGTCAGGGACGCCCCGATGCCGACCCACACCGCGTAGGCCGTGCCGACCGGGATCGCCTTCATGGCGAACGCGAGTCCGACCATGCTGAGCACCATGCCGGCGACGAACACGATCGTCGGCACGACCTTCCTGAACCCGTTCGACGCGCTCAGCGCGGTGGCCCACACCGCTTCGAGCACGCCGGACAGGACGAGCACCACCCAGGCCACGAGGATCCCTTCCGCGAGTCGCACGGGTGTGCGACTCTTGCCCGCTCGACGGTAGCACGAGTCGCACGAGCGTGCGAGTATGGATCGGTGACGACCCGTGAGGACCTCGAGCAGCGCCGGACCGACGTGACCGAGGCCGCGTGCCGCGTACTCGCGCGCGACGGGCTCGCAGCGCTGAGCGTCCGCGGTGTCGCCGCCGAGGCAGGCCTGCCGCCGAGCACGGTCCGGTACGTCTTCCCGACGCAGGCCGCGATGCGCGGGCACACCATCACGCTCGTGTTCGACCGGACGCGGGAGCGCATCGACGCCCTGCCTGCCGACCTGCGGGACGCGGAGACCGCTCGACGGATCCTGCTCGAGCTGCTGCCGTTGGACGACGAGCGGGTCGTCGAGCTCGACGTGTACCTGGCGCTCGGGAACGCCGCGCTCACCGACGCCGCGCTCCGGCCGGCGCTCGACCGGGTCGTCGCGGAGATGCGGGCGTGGTGCGACCGCATCGTCGCGCTCGTCGGCGTGCCCGAGGACCAGCGCGCGGACGAGGCGTGCCGGCTGCACGCGCTCGTGGACGGGCTCGCGGTGCACGTCACGCGGCTCGACGCGGGGGAGTCCCACGACTGGGCGATCGCGCTGCTCGACCGGCACCTGGCGAGCCTGCCCATCGGGTGACCCGGCCGACCAGGCTCCGGGCGGCGGAGCGGGCAGCCGGGCGAGCGGGCGCGGCTGCAGGTCCCGCAGCGGTCGGCTCGCCTATCCTGTCCCGGTGACGAGCGCTCCCACTCGCCCCGCCCCCACCCGCACGCGCACCGGCCCCGGCCTGGTGCTCGGCGCCGTCGTGGTGCTGCTCGGCGTGCGCGTGGTGTCGCCGAGCGTCGGGACCGCCGGGCTGCCCGACGTCGTGCAGGACTTCCTGACGCTGGCCATCAGCGTCGTGGTCGAGTCGCTGCCGTTCGTGGTCCTCGGCATCGTGCTGTCGATCATCGTCGAGGTGTGGGTGCCCGCCGGGGTGCTCGAACGGATCCTCCCGGAGCGGCCGGTGCCGCGGCGCGCGGTGATCTCGCTGATCGGCATGCTCTTCCCGGTCTGCGAGTGCGGGAACGTGCCGCTCGCCCGCGGCCTCATGATGCGCGGCTTCACCCCGGCCGAGGCGGTCACCTTCCTGGTCGCCGCGCCGATCCTCAACCCGCTCGTGATCATCAGCACGGCGCAGGCGTTCGGGTGGTCGGGGTGGATCCTCGTCGTCCGGATCGTCGGCGGGTTCGTGCTCGCGAACCTGGTCGGCTGGATCGTCGCGGCGCACCGTCGTCCGGCCGAGCTCCTGCTCCCCGCCTTCGAGGCCCGCTGCCGCGCGGCGATCGGTGCACCGCAGAGCCGCCACCGCTGGCGCGAGAGCGCGTCGCAGTTCGGTGGCGAGACCGCGACGATGATGCCCGCGCTGTTCGTCGGTGCCGGCCTGGCCGCGGCGATCCAGGTCGCCGTGCCCCGGTCGACGCTCGTGTCGATCGGCGCGAACCCGGTGCTGTCCGTCGCGGCGATGATGCTCCTGGCGATGACCATCTCGCTCTGCTCGAACGTCGACGCGTTCTTCGCGCTGTCCTTCGCGTCGACGTTCCTGCCCGGGTCGATCACGGCGTTCCTGCTCATCGGGCCGATCATCGACGTCAAGATGATCGCCCTGCTCCGGACGACCTTCCGGGCGCGCTTCCTGGTGCTGCTCGCGGTCGTCTGCGTCCTGTTCACGGCGGCGGTCGGGTTGGTGATGAATGTCCTCGTCTGAGCAGGGCCCCGCGTACCTGGGGCTCGGGTCGGTGCTCGCGGTGGCGCTCGGCACGCTGTGGCTCGCGCTCGTCGGGCACCTCGACCTGTACATCAACCCGCGGTACGACCTCTTCACGATCGTGCTGGCCGCCGTCGCGGTGCCCGCGTCCGTCGCGGGGCTCGTCGCGGTGGCACGGGGCCACGGACACGCGCACGACGGAGTGGGGCACGCGCACGACGACGGACCGGCGCACGCGCGGGACGATGCTGCGGACTCCTCCTACGAGGACGGCTCGGACGCGGCCCGCGCCGTCCGCCGCGCGGCACCGACGGCCGCCCGCGTCACCCGTCGCGTGCTCGGCGTCGCGGCCGCGGTGGTCACGGTCGGGATCACCGCCGCGATGCTCGTGCTCCCCCCGACGACCCTGTCCGCCCGGACCGCCCAGCAGCGGAGCGTCGACACCCCGACCCTGTCGAACGCGACCGGGACGCAGGACGTCGCCCTGCTGGGAAGCGAGGGCGTCGACACGTCCGAGTACGGCGTGAAGGACTGGGCGGCGCTCATCCGCCAGACCACGGACACGACGGCGCTCGTCGGCAAGCCCGTGGAGCTGTCCGGCTTCGTGGTGCCCGGCGCCGACGGCTCCTTCACGCTCACCCGCTTCGTGATCAGCTGCTGCGCCGTCGACGCGCAGCCCGTCGGCCTCGGCGTCGTCACGGACGGCGCGGTGCCCGACGCCGACCGGTGGGTCCGGGTCACCGGGAAGCTCGCCGCGAACCCCGACCAGTCGGCGGAGGCGCGGATCGTCGTCCGTGCGGCGTCCGTCCGGGTGATCGACCAGCCGACGGACCCGTATGAGTACTGATCCCCGCACCACCGGTGCACGGGCGGCCGGTCCGGTCCGGCGGCGTCCCCGCGACCGCTACCGCCGCCGGCTCGTGGCGTCGCTCACGGTGTTCGTCCTCGTCGGCGCGGTCGCCGCGATCGTCGGGTCGCAGCAGGGCCCGCGGCTCCGTGACGTGACCTACGACCCGACCGGGCTCGTGTCGCGACCCGCGCAGCGCGTCATCCTCACCGCGAACCAGGCGCTCCAGCGCGTGTCCGCCGACGCGGTCACGGTGACGCCGTCGGCCCCGCACACCGTGACGTCGAGCGGCAACACGATCGCGGTCGAGTTCGCCGGTCCGCTCGCGTACGACCGGTCGTACGAGATCGCGGTCGCCGGGGTGCGCGCGCCCGGACAGCCCGCCACCGCGGACCTCCGGACGACGATCACCACCGGGAGCACCGACGTGCTCGCGCTCGTGCCCGGGACCTCGGGCGCCCCGGACCGGATCGTGCGACGGTCCCTCGACGCCGGCGGCGCGACGACGGTCCTCCAGGCGCGGGGCATCACCGAGTACGCGCGCCTCGGCCGGTCGCTCGTCGTGGTCCGCGGCGGCGACGGCAGCTCGACGGTCGAGATCGTCCCGCTCGCCGGTGGCGTGCAGGACCGGGGCACACCCGTCGAGCGACTGACGCTCCCCACCGCGTCCGGACGGGTGACGGCCCTGCACGTCGCCGACGACGGGGCGTCGTTCGGCTTCGAGTACGCCGACACCTCGACCGGGCAGTCCCGGAACGTCGGGCTGTACGTCGTCGACATGACGGGCACGCACCTGCCGACCGCCGTCGCCGAGGACGGCCGACCCACCACGGGTGCGGTCCCGATGACCGTCGCGCAGTGGGCGTACGTGCCGCGCACCGAGAGCGCCCTGGTCCGCACCGGCTCCGACGACCTCGTCCTGGTCGACATGAGCGGGCGGACCGACCCGGTGCGCCTCGGCAGCGCCACGTTCCTGCACGGCTTCGTCGGCAGCGGCACCACGGCCGTCGTCGAGACCGGCACCGGGATCGTCCGCCTCGACCTCACGGACGGTCGGCGCACGCCGATCACCGCGCCGGCTGGCAGCACCGACGCGCCGTACCTCGGTCGGATCGCCCCGCTCACCGACGACACCTACGTCCGCGTCGTGGGCGACGTGCGGGCGGACGGCACCCTCGCCCAGCGCACCGTGCGCGTGGACGGGGACCGTGCCTCCCGGCTGCCCGTCCGGGTTCCCGACGACGCGAGCGTCACCGCGGTCTGTCCGTCGCCGAACGCGCAGTTCCTCGCCGTCACGACCGCGTCGGCGTCGGGCGCCCTCGTCAGCATCGTCGACGCGACCTCCGGGGCGCTCGAGGCGAGCGTGGACGCGTCGTCGGTCGACTGGTGCGGTGCCCTGCCCTCCGGCGACGAGGTGGGCTGAGAACGGGACGCGACCCGACGGGACGCGGTGCGACGCCCCGCGACGCGGTGCGTCCCGTCCTGCCGGTCAGCGGCGCAGCGTGTGCTTCGGGTACTCGCCGAACCGCCGCAGGTACTCGCCCGAGAACCGGCCCATGTGCGTGAAGCCCCAGCGGGACGCGACCTCGGCCACCGACACCGTCGCGGGCTCGGCGCGGAGCAGGTCGTCGTGCGCCCGGCGCAGCCGGACCTCGCGGAGGTACTGCATGGGCGTCCGGTCGAGCGTGCGTTGGAAGGACTCCTGCAGCCCCCGCACGCTGAGGTCCGCCGCACGGGCGATCTCGGACACCGTGAGCGGTTCGTGCGCGCGGGCGTGGATCGTCTCGACGGCACTGCGGATGCGGGCGTTGCGGTGCTCGCCCCAGCCGACCGGCGCGGCCTCGCCGTGGAAGCGGTACAGGTCGAGCAGGGAGCGGACCACCTCGCGCTGCGACTCGTGCCATGCGAGCGACGCGGTGCCCTCGTCACGCAGGACGCGGACGGAGGACGCCACCGAGGCACGCCACCGCTCCACCGCGGCCGTCGTCGGCGGGGTGGTGCGGTCGAACGCGAGCGTGCCGTCCACCAGGTACCGCTCCGACGCGACGTCGAGCACGAGGTCGCGGTCGAGGTGCACGAGCCGCTGGTCCCAGTCGCGGTAGTCCATGTCGAAGCGCTGCTCGACGGGGAACAGCACCGGGATGCCCGGCTGCATGCGGACGGCGTTGCGACCGGTGTCCACGGTCGCGGTGCCGGAGTCGATCCACTGCACGACGACCTGGCCCTCGACGGCGACGTCGCCGCGCAGGGTGCCGTGCATCTGCGAGCGACGGACGCTCATCCGGTCGTCACCGACCGCGACGTACCGGTACCAGTAGTCGTCGTCGACGTGCCCGGAGTGCCAGGTCTTGCCGGCGTACATGCCGGCCAGGTCGGCGATCGCGGTGTCGGTCTCCGTGCCGGACACCGAGACCAGGGGACGGAGTCCCTCGTTCGTCGTGTTGTCCATCCGTCAAGCCTCTCGCGTCCGGGCCGCGGCGGCGACGAGCTGCGTGACGTGGACGATGCGGTCGCGTTCCGGGGACAGCGTAGGTCCGCGGGGTGGCCAGGGGAAGGACGGGAGGCGCTGCTCACCGGCAGCGCGCCTCCCGTCCGGTGGGGGTCACCGGACCCCCGTGGCCCGGGTCGTCAGGCGAGGGTCGCCGTGTCGATCACGAAGCGGTACCGCACGTCCGAGGAGAGCACGCGCTCGTACGCCTCGTTGATGCGGTCGGCCGAGATGAGCTCGGTCTCGGGCAGGATGCCCTTCTCCGCGCAGAAGTCGAGCATCTCCTGGGTCTCCGCGATGCCGCCGATGGCGGAGCCCGCCCAGCTCAGGCGACGCGGGATCAGGGCGAAGGCCGGCACCTCGAGGGGCTCCGACGGCGCACCGACGTTGACGAGCGTGCCGTCGACCTGCAGCAGGCCGAGGTACGCCGCCATGTCGAGCTTCGCCGACACCGTGTTGATGATCAGCTCGAACGAGCCGGCCAGCTGCTCGAAGGTCGACGGGTCCTTCGTGGCGAAGTGGGCCTTCGCGCCGTAGCGGAGCGAGTCCTCCTGCTTCGAGGTGGTCTGCGACAGGACGGTGACCTCGGCGCCCAGGGCGACGGCGATCTTGACGGCCATGTGGCCGAGTCCGCCCATGCCGACGACGGCGACCTTCGAGCCGGGGCCGACCTTCCAGTGGTGCAGCGGCGAGTAGGTCGTGATGCCGGCGCAGAGCAGCGGCGCGACCTTCTCGATGTCGAGCGACTCCGGGACGCGGAGCACGAAGTCCTCGTTCACGACGACGGCCTCGGAGTAGCCGCCCTGGGTGATCGAGCCGTCGGCCGGGTCGACCGAGGCGTAGGTGCCGATGTTGCCCTTCAGGCAGTACTGCTCCTGGCCGGCGACGCACTGCTCGCACTCGCCGCAGGAGTTCACCATGCAGCCGACGCCGACACGGTCGCCGACCTGGTGCTTCGTGACGTCGCTGCCGACGGCGGAGACGTGGCCGACGATCTCGTGGCCGACGACCTGCGGGTACTGGATCGGGCCCCACTCGCCGCGGACGGTGTGGATGTCGGAGTGGCAGATGCCGGCGTAGGCGATGTCGATCTCGACGTCGTTCGGGCCGAGGTCGCGACGGGTGATGGTGGTCTTGACGAGCGGCTCGGTGGCCGACGGTGCCGCGTACGCGTTGACGGTGCGCATTGGTCTCCTCGTGGGGTGCTGCTTGGCGGGCCGGGTGCGACCCGTCCTCCAGTCTGGTGGAGCGCTCCTGGACGAGGGAGGTTGCGATGGGGACCCCCAGGCACGGTGGGACGGGCGTGGCGCGGTGCCGCAGCCGGTCAGCCCGTGAGCCGTGCCAACCGCTGCCCGGCGATCCGGGCGAACCGCAGCGGCTCGCGCAGGGCGTCGTCCGGTTCCCCGGTCGTCTGCGTCGCGAGCACCACGAGCGATGCGGCCGCGTCGAACCCGTCGAGCGGTGCGTCGACCTCGCCGGCGACGAGCAGGACCCGCGCCCCGGGGGCGCGCTCGGCCGCGAGCGCCCGGACGACGGACGGCACCTTCCCCGCGGCGCTCTGGTCGTCGTACCGCCCCTCGCCGGTCACGACCACGTCGGCGCTGTCGAGCAGCGCGGGCAACCCGAGGACGTCGGCGACCGCACGCGCTCCCGGGTCGAGGCTCGCGCCCCAGGCGAGCAGGCCGAACCCGACGCCGCCGGCGGCACCCGCCCCGGGCGTCGTCGGGTCCACGTCGGGCAGGGCCAGCGCCCAGGCGGCGAGCCGTTCCTCGAGCGCGGGCGCCGACTCGGGCGTGACGCCCTTCTGCGTTCCGAACACGGCGACCGCGCCGTCCGGGCCGAGCAGCGGCGAGGTCACGTCCGTCAGCACCACCGCACCACCGGCCGGCAGCGGCCGCAGGTGGCTCCGGTCGACGGAGCCGTCGGCGTGCGCGGTGAGCCCGAGCGCCTCGAGCACGGGTCGTCCGCCGTCGGTCGACGCGCTGCCGCCGATGCCGAGCACCAGCCCGGTCGCCCCGGCGTCGAGTGCCGCCGCGATCGCCTCGCCGAAGCCGCGGCTCGTGGCCGTCCCCGGCTGCAGCCGGCCGCCGAGCAGCGGCAGGCCGCTCGTCGCCGCGAGCTCCACCACCGCCCGCCCGTCGGGGAGGCGGAGCCACGCCGTGTCGACCGGTGTCCCCGCGGGCCCGGTCACGGTGACCGGCACGCGTACGGCGTCCGGGACGGCCGCGGCGAACGCGTCGATCGTGCCCTCGCCGCCGTCGGCCGTGGGGGCGCTCACGACGTCGTCGTCGGGGCGTTCGTCGAGCCAGCCGGCACGGATCGCCGCAGCGGTGTCGGCCGCGGTGGCGGTGCCCTTCAGGGAGTCCGGAGCGATGACGACGCGCACCCGACCACCGTAGCGGGGCGCCCGGTGGTCAGAGGGTGAAGCGCGGGTGGGGCTCCCCACCGGTCGCCAGGTCGGCGACGAGCTCGCCGAGCAGCGGTGCGAACTTGAACCCGTGCCCGGAGAACCCGGTCGCCACCGTGAGCGGCCCGCGCCGGTCGATCACGAAGTCCTCGTCCGGGGTGGTGTCGTACAGGCAGCTGATCAGGCTCGGCCGCGAGGCGTCCACGCCGGGCACCCACCGCGCGACGTACGCCTGCAGGCGCTCCACCTCGGCCGCCACCGGCCGGTGGTCGCGGGCGTCGGGGTCGACGACCGGTCCGGTGCCGTGGAACCCGACCTTCACGCCCTCGCCCGGGGTCAGGAGCCCGTAGACGTCGTCGCCGTCCGCCCAGTGCACGAACGACGGCCACGCCGTGTCCGGCAGGTGGCTGGGGAAGTGCGCGGGCTGCTCCTGCGTGACGCGGACGGCCGGGAGGCGCGCCCCGCGTGCCGCGAGCAGCGCACCCACCAGCGTGGGCGCCCAGGACCCCACGGCCGCCACCAGGCTCGGCGTCCGGACCGACGTGCCGTCGCCGAGCGACACGGTGACGTCGTCACCGTGGTCCTCGATCGCCGTGACGCGGGTGTCGAAGCGGAGCTCGGCCAGCCCGGTGCGCTCGGCCAGGGTCAGGAAGACCTCGATCGCGTCGGCGGACCGGATCCGCCCCGCGGTCGCGTGGGTCAGGACGCGGCCCTCGAAGGCGATGCCCGGCCAGCGGGCCGCGGCCTCGTCCGTGGTGAGCGACTCGTGCGGGATCCCGGCCGACGCCAGTGCCGCGGCGATCGCGTCGACCACCTCGGGTCGCCCGTGGTCCACGGCGCCGGTGCGGTCGAGCAGGGTGGTGCCCGAGCGTGCCTCGAGCGCGTCCCAGAGCGCGAGCGCCCGGGTCGTCAGGTCGACGTACTCCGGGTCGGCGTAGCCCTGCCGGAAGATCCGGGTGGCACCGTGGGAGGACCCCTCGTGGTGGCCGCGGCCGTGCTGCTCGACGAGCAGGACGCGCTCGCCGCGGGCGGTCAGGGTGTACGCCGTCGCGGCGCCGACGACCCCGCCGCCGACGACCACGTGCGGGACCTCGGACGTGGTCGGGTCGGGCTGCATGACGGCAGCGTAGTGCGCGTGGCCGTCGTCGCCGTGGTCAGTGCGCCGGTGCGACCGGGACGTCCCAGTACGTCGGCTGCTCGTACTGCTCGGCCCACCCGCGGCGCATCCGGGTCGCCGCGCGGTCGAAGGCGTCGACCACGTCGGTGTCCGTCGTCAGGAGGGACTGCAACCGCAGCCCGTCGTACAGCGCGAGCAGCTGCTGCGTGCCGCGCACCGGGTCCATCGTGGCGGGCTCCCGCCCGCTCCGGACGTCCTCGGTGAGTGCCTCGCGGACGACCTCGCGGAACTGCAGGTAGGCCGACCGGTAGTAGTCGGCGCCCGGCGCCTCCGGGTCGGTGGCGACGACGAGGCTCGACGCGATGAGCCGCATCAGCGCGGGTTCCTCGGCGTGCGCGACGAGCAGGGCGTGGAGGTACGCGACAGTGCCCTTCTCGGCGGCGAGCGGCTGCAGCGGGAGGGAGACCGCGCGGGTCCAGCGCATCACGGTCGCGGCGAGGAGCGCGTGCGGGTTCGGGAAGAGGGCGTCGACCTCCGCGACGGACATGCCGCTGCGCTCGGCGACGGCCTCGACCGAGAACCCGGCCGGACCGTGGTCGTGGATCACGGTGATCGCACCGTTGATCGCCCGGGTCCTGGGGGCCTCGTCGTCGATCGTCTGCTGCGACGTCAGCGGCGCGAGCGGGTGCTTGCGGAACCACTCGAGCAGCCCGTGCGCACGCGACGCCGCGGACGCCGGGTCGGCGGGGCGGCCCGCCCGGAACAGGTCGCTGAAGCCGGGCACCTCCTGCACGAGCGGGTCGAGGGACTGGAAGGCCATGGACCAGTCCGGGAAGGAGCGCTCGGTGATCGCTTCGTCGAGCAGGACACGCACGTTCGTGTGCCGCGGGTCGACGCGGACCTGCTCGAACCGGTCGTGCACGACGTCGTCCTCGCCCTCGAGGATCCCGATGCAGTTGTCGCCCTTGTGCGCGAGCATCCCGGTCACGCCGAGGCGCGTGTTCTTCTCGCGGCCGACGGCGAGGATCTGCGCGAGCTCCGAGTCGGTGATCGGACGCGTCTGCGTGCTGGTGTAGACGAGCGAACGCATGCTCGCACCTCCTTGCTCCGGTGGAGCCGACGTGCTCCGACCCGATCCAAGGCCGTGCACGCACGGAGGGCAACCCCGCGTTCGGGAAGCGGCTCCTCCAGGATCCTGCATCTCGAGGGAGTGCCTGCGTGTCGAGAGAGCGAGTGACGGGAATCGAACCCGCGCTACCAGCTTGGGAAGCTGGAGTTCTACCATTGAACTACACTCGCGCGTCCCGCCCGGCGGGACGTGGCAAGCCTAGCGGATTCTCCGCTGGATGCCAGCCGTGCGCGCGCCGCACGCGGCGCGGCGGGGGTGGGTCGGGCCTCCCGTCCGGTCGCCGTGTCTCCCCTGTGAGGTCCCCGGGTCGACGGACACGTGTCGTCGCCGTGTGTACCGTCCAGGGGGTTCCGACGCCCTACCGGAGGAGGACCCGGATGGTCAGGCATCCCCTCATCGACGACGTGGTCGGCCCCGCCATCGTGGTCCGTTCGGCCTCGCCGGTCGTGTGGCTGACGGACTCGCTCGCCTCGCTGCTGCGACGCGCCTCGGCCTCCGGGCGGACGGTCGTGCTCCGCACCGGCCGGGAGGCGTCGCTCAGCCCCGCCCTGCGGCACGCGCTGGGCGCGCACGGAGCCGCGTGGGCCGTCGACGAGCAGGACGGCTCGCTGCGGGACGGCCGCACCGGCGTCCGCGCCGCCGGCGTCGAGGACTTCGTGCACGCCGGTCCGGAACTCGTCGGTCCGCCGTCGCCCGCGCACCCGGTCGCGTCCGGGTCCGTCCGGCAGATCAGCATCGACCTGACGCTCCGGCACCACGCCGACCGGGCGGTCGACCTCGGCTCCGCCATCGAGGCGCTCTGCGACACCGTCGGCACCTGTCCCACGCGGTGGGGCACGAGCGAACCGCTGACGGTGCCGTGGGACCGCTGGGTGGTCACGCAGTACGCCAAGCACGACGCCCCGGACGTGTCGACGTCGTACGCGGTGGGCGACGGCTTCTCGGCGACCATGACCGCGCACCTGCTCGACGGGGTCGTCGTCGAGACGATGTCCGCCGTGCTCACGATCCCCGAGGACGGCACCGACCCCGCGCTCGCGGCGAAGCTCCTGGACGCCGTGCACCGGGTCGCCGCCGAGGTCGAGCCGGTGTTCGGCGTCGTGATGCAGCGCCGCGGCGACGCCGACCACCTGGTCCGCGCGGTCGCACACGGCGAACCGTCGCCGCTCGCGGTCGTCGTCGGTCCGGAGGCCGCCGGGTTCCTGGACCGCACGGGGGAGTGGCCGCCGGCGCGGACCTCGACGTCGGTGTTCGGGGGCGGCGGCCTGGTCGTGCGGCTCGAGGACGGGTGGGAGGCCCTCGAGGCGTTCCTCGACCGCATCGACGAGGACCGCTTCCTCCAGCTCGTCGGCGGCGCGCCGCTCGACCCCGCGCACGACGAGGGCACCCTCGACGGACACGACCGCGGCGCGCACGCGCACTCCGCCCACCGGACGGGCGGTCAGGGTGCCGCGTGACGTGACACTCCTCTGCCGCGGGCCGGTGCAGGCGCGGGACGTCGCGGAGGCGCTCCTGCTGCACGACGACGCGTGGGGCGTCCGTGCGCTCGACGACGGCCCGGTGCTGCAGGTCTGCCGCGACGCGGGACACCCCGTGATCACGGTCCTCGGCGTCCGCCGGGTGGACTCGCTCGACGAGGTCGAGCGGATCCTGCCCGATGCGCCCGCCCTCTCGACCCCGCTGTGGTGGGTCGACACCGTCACCCCGTTCGGGCCCGAGGGAGAGCCCGGCGTCAGCGCCGCGCTCGAGGCCTCGATGGAGCTCGGCGCGGTCTGCATCGTGCACGGAGACTGAGCGTCCCTCGCGGTCGGCGGTCTCCGGACAGACGTCCTGCCCCCAGTACGGGGGTGTCCGGCGTCCCCGGTGCTCCACATCGCGCGGATCGCCCTACGGTGTGAGGACCCGAGTCGACGAGCCGGGCTGGCAGCTCCTCGTCGGCACCCCTCCTCACTGAACAGGGCTCCCTTGGCTCAACGACCTCAGCGGCGCGCCGTCGCGCGCGCTCGCAGCATCCTCGCCGGTCTCACCGTGGCCGGACTCGCCGGTCTCGCGCTCCTCGGCGCGGACGTCACCGCCGCCAGCGCCGCGGCCCCGACGCAGACGACCTTCGCCGACCAGACCTTCCGCGGCACCAGCGCGGGCGACGGCTGGGTGCTCCCGTCGACGCCCTCCGCCGCCGGGAACAGCGCCTGCCTGACGGCCGGTGCGTCGGGCGGGCCCGGCACGGGCTCGATCCCCGCCTGCGGTGACACGGCCGACGACGCCGGGTCCGGGGCGCTCCGCCTGACGTCCGCGTCGCAGGCCCTGATCGGTGCCGTCGGTGCCGTGCAGGCCGTGCCGACGGACAAGGGCCTCGACGCCTCGTTCACGACCTACCAGTACGACGGCAGCGGTGCCGACGGCATGGTCTTCTACCTGGCGGCGACCGACCCGTACAACCCCGCCGTGCCCACGAGGACCGGCTACACCGGCGGTGCGCTCGGCTACGCGGCCTACCCCGCCGGCGGTGTCGACGGCCTCGAGCACGCGTACCTCGGTGTCGGTCTCGACACCTACGGCGGGTTCGCCGGCAACTACACCGGCTGCGTCGGTGACCAGAGCCGCGGCGGTGCGGAGAACTCGGTGACCGTCCGCGGACCGGGCAACGGGTCCTCCGGGTACTGCGTCCAGTCGGTCACGCGCGCCGACCGCTCGCTCCGCGGCTCCGTCTTCACCGACCGCAGCGAGGTCGCCGTGCCCGTCGAGGTCGTCGTCAACCCGACCGCATCGGCGCTGACGGCACGCCGGTACCCGGACGTGTCGGTACCGGCCGGGCAGTACGCCGTCGTCTTCACGAGCGTGGGCGGCGCGCGCCAGGTCGTCACCGGTGCCCTGCCGAAGCTCGACCCGAGCAGCAACGTCGCGGGGATCGACCCCTCGTGGATCGACCCGGCGACCGGGTACCCCTACAAGCTCACCTACGGCTTCACCGCGGGCACGGGGGGTGCGACCGACGTGCACGAGGTCACCGACCTCGTCGCGACGACCGCCGCGGGCGCGGTCCCGGTCCTGACGGCGCGGACGGGAGGCGCGACCAGCGTCGCGCACGCCGGCTCCGGCACCGTCACGGTCATCCCGACGATCTCCGCCGACGGCGGTTCCGAGACGCGCGCCGTCCGCACGACCACCACGTTCCCGACCGGCGTCACCCCGTCGGCCGACGGCGCGACCGGCACCGGTTGGACGTGCTCCGTGTCGGGTCAGGTCGTCACCTGCGAGCAGGCCGCCGCCGACCGTGCCCCGGGCACGGACCTGCCCGAGCTCACGATCCCGTTCACGGTGACCGGCACCGCCCGCACCGCGACGGTGTCGACGGTCGTGTCGTCGATCGACGCCGAGGCGATCACCGTCACCCGCGACGTCACGGTCGCCCCGCAGACGACCGTCGTCACGGTGGAGGACACCGCCGTCACCGTCGGCGACGACGCGTCGCTCCGCGCGACGGTGTCGACGTCCGCGACGACCGACGCGACCGTCCCCACCGGGACCGTCCGGTTCACCGACGCGCAGACGGGCGCGCAGCTGTGCACGGCCGAGCTGACGGACGGTACGGCGAGCTGCACCGTCCCCGCGACGACCGCCGGCGGGACAGAGGTCACCGCCGCGTACCTCGGTGACGCCGACCACGCGACCGCCGAGGGCACGGGATCGCTCGTCGTGTCGAAGGTCCCGACGGCGGTCACCGCGACCTCGCCGGACGCCTCCGAGCCCGTCGCGGCCGGTGACCCGGTGACGCTGACCGTCGACGGACCCGCGGCACGCGCCGGTCAGCCCGCACCCACGGGGACCGTCGAGTTCCGCGAGGGTGACCGGGTGCTCTGCGCCGTCACGCTCCCGGTCACGAGCTGCGACGTCGCCGGGCTCGGGTCCGGCCGTCACCGGATCGTCGCGGTCTACTCCGGCGACGCGGTGTACGCCGCGTCGACCTCGGACGAGTTCGACGTGACCGTGGCCGAGGCCGTCGTGCCGGTCCCGACCCCCGCGCCGACCACCCCGGCACCGGCACCGACCACGGCGCCGACCACACCGGCACCGGCCCCGACGGCGGCAGCGCCCAGCTCGGCTCCGGCGGGCGCCACGCCGAGCGCGACCCCGACGGCGGCAGCCGCACCCGGCGGCCTCGCCTTCACCGGCCCGACCGTCGCGCTCTGGACGGGGATCGCCCTCGCCGTCGCGCTGCTGGTGGCCGGTGTCGTGCTCCTGCTCGGCCGTCGCACCCGGGCGGCCCGGGGCTAGTCGGGTCGCTCCGGCGCAGCGAGCCAGCGCAGCGAGACAGCGCACCGTGCGGATCCGCACGGTGCGCTGTCTCGTTCCGGGGCGGGTGCTCCCTGCAGCGGCCTCAGTCGCGTCGGTTCATGGCGGCGAGCTGCTCGTTGTACGCCTTGAGGTCGGCGTCCCCGTCGCGCTCGGCCTTGCGGTCGAGGCGCTTGGCGTCGCGCTTGTCGCTCCGCACCCAGTTGCGCACCACGAGCAGGGCGACGAAGACCATCGGCAGCTCCGACGCGCCCCAGGCGATGCCGCCCCCGGTGTGCTGGTCGGCGAGGAGCGCGCGGTCGTCGGTCTGGCCGAGCGCGTGGAACCAGTCGGCCGCGAACACCGACTGCGAGGTCATCACGGCGACGCCGAAGAAGGCGTGGAAGGCCAGGGTCGCGAGCAGCGCGATGATGAGGATCGGGTACTGCGGGCGCTGCGGCCCCGGGTCGACGCCGACGAACACCCAGAAGAACAGGTAGCCGCTCAGCACGAAGTGCACGACCATCGCGACGTGCCACTCGTGCGACTGCATCGCGTACTGGAACGCCGGCGTGAAGTAGAACACCACGAGCGAGCCGGCGAAGATCGTCCCGGCGACGGCGGGCTTCGCCATGAACTGCATGTACCGCGAGTGCGTGAAGAGCATGAGCCACTCACGGGCACCGCGCGAGCCGTCGTTCCGCACCGGCAGCGTGCGCAGCGCGAGGAGCACCGGCCCGCCGAGCACGAGCGGCAGCGGCACGAACATCATGAGGAGCATGTGCTGGAGCATGTGCGACGAGAAGTGCACCATGCCGTAGACCGCCGGTCCGGCCGAGGTCGTCCAGATGAAGAGCACGCAGCCGAGCAGCCAGGCGATGGTGCGACCCACGGGCCACGAGTCACCGCGCTGCCGGAGCTTCCGCACCGCGAGCAGGTACCAGCCGGCTCCGACGACGGCGATCGCCAGGTAGACCCAGTCGATGTGCCACTGCGTCAGGTAGGTCTGCACGGTCTGCGCCGGCGGGTAGGTGTAGCCGAGCAGGCCGGACCGGGTGTCCTGTCCCGTCTCGGGCGTCTGCGGGATCGGCGGCTGCGAGCGGGACACCGCGACGGAGACGCCGATCGCGACGGCCATGAACACGACCTCGGCCAGGGCGAAGCGGACGAACAGCCTGCGGTCGAGCGGCGCACGGAGGAGTCCCGGCACGAGCTTCCGGCGCTGCGCGACACCGGCGAGTCCGAGCAGCACGAGGATGACCGCCTTGACGGTGATGAGCCACCCGTAGGTCGTCGTCACGAGGTCGGCCGGACCGGTCAGGCGCAGCGAGGCGTTGACGATGCCGGAGAACGCGACCGCGGCGAACGCCCACCCCGCGAGCGTCGAGTAGCGCGCGACCACGCGTCCCGTGGCGCCCTTCGTGCGGGTGCGCAGGAGCAGCACGGCGACGAGCCCGCCGGCCCACACGCACACGGCGACCAGGTGCACGGCGAGGGAGTTCACCGCGTTCGCGTGCTCGAGCGCCCCGGCGGCGTGACCGGACAGGGCGAGCGGCAGCAGCGCGAAGAGTCCGGCGACCGTCGCGACCGCCAGCGAGGTGACCCGCGTGGCGAAGGCGGCGACGAGCGTCGCGACGAGCACCGCGACGGCGGAGACGACGAGTGCCTGCCCGATCTCGACCTGGAACGCGAAGAGCAGGAAGTTGCGCGCGAACACCGGACTCGTGAGCGGGACACCCAGCGTGTTCGCGCCCGTGAGGACGATCCCCACGACCGCGGCGAGGAACCACACGGCACCGGCCGCGGCGCCCCAGCGGGCGGCCCGGTGCTGCACGGACGACATCGTGCGGTGGTCCTGCTTCTTCGCGGGGAGCGCGAACGCGGCCACGACGAGCAGACCGATCGACAGCGCCGCGGCGGTGTCGTGCACGACCCGGGCGACCGGCAGGCCGTACTCCACGAGGTCACCGGCGGAGACGAGCTGCTGCGAGGCGGTGAACGCGCCGGTGAGCGTCATGCCGAGCACGGCGCAGGCGACGGCGAGCGGGACGGCGATGACCAGGACCGTCGCGACGGTGGTGGACCGTGCGGTGGTGGGGGCGGGTTCGGGTGCCGTGTCCCCGGGCTGCGTGGCGGCTGACGTGACGGTCATGACCGTCCAATGGTAGGTCCGCTGCCTGACACCACCATCCCAGTCCGGCAGCGGGCGGGGCCCGTCAGTCCCGGTGCTCCCAGATCCCCTCGCTGCCCACCCCGACGAAGCCGACGGCCTCGTTGACGTCGAGCATCGGCCGGTTCTCCTCGGCGTTGAACGTGACGATCGACGGCCGGCCCGGGAAGTCCCGCTCGATCGTCTCGATCCCGACCACCTTGAGCAGCCACCCGAGCCGGTGCCCGCGGTGCTCACGGAGCACGAGAGTGTCCCACTGCATGACCGGGCGCTCCGGGTTCTCCGGCACCTTGAGCTGGCTGAAACCGACCAGGGCGGTGTCCTCGACGTGCTCGACCGCGATCGTGAGCATCGTGTGCGGGCCGGTCGCCAACTGCTCCTCGGACTCACGGACGCGCTCGCCGGTCCAGACGTCCTCGGGCTCCTGCATGTCGCCCTCGGGGGCGTCGGTGCTCATCCTCGTGTGCAGGAGCGCGAGGTCGTCGAGCCACCGGTCCGGGGTCGGGCCGGTCCACGTGTGCACCCGGTAGCCGGGGCCGGCCGCCGTGGCCGCGCGCTCGTGCAGGGCGCGCACGACCGACCCGTCCGACGGCAGCCCGAGCCGGCTCATCCGGTTGACCTGACCGAAGCGCCAGCCGCGGCCCGTCAGGAAGCGCACGCCGGCCTCGTCCACGGGCACGGCGCCGTGGCCCGTGGGCGCTGCGACGTACCCGGGTCCGGCACCGGGGCCGACCTGACGCGAGACGGCGTAGGTCTTCCACTGGGTGCGTCCCTCGGCGCGGGCGAGCTGCTCGAGGCGATCGGCGAGCAGGGTCCCGATACCGCGGCGCTGCCGGTCGGGCCGGACGCCGAGCGACAGCCAGCAGTTCGTCGTGCCCGGCTCGGTCCTCGAGTCGTACGCCCCCGACGCCACGACCTCGCCCGCGTCGTCGCGCACGACGAACAGGCGGCTCGGGGCCCCGGGTTCGTGGCACATCGGCAGGTACTCGGCGGGCGTCCACGAGACCTCGCGGAGTCCGTGCACCGCGAACTCCGCGGCGTCGGACACCGCGAGCCAGTCCCGGAACGCCTGCACCCGCGCCGGGTCGTCGTCCATCGTCGTCGGGACGTCGAGCTCCTCGACGGTCCAGGTGTCGGTGGTGCCGGTTGTGCCGGTCACGGGTGCCCCCTCGTGCGGCCGGTCGGACGGCCGTCGTCCGCCACCCCGGTGGGCAGCCTCGCAGCATACCGGGGGCGCGCCACCGGCCGCTAGGCTTCGTGCGTGCTGCTCTCCGACCGCGACATCACCGCCCAGCTCGCCGACGGCCGGATCGGCCTCGATCCGTACGACCCCGCCCTCGTCCAGCCGTCGAGCATCGACGTCCGGCTCGACAAGTACTTCCGGCTGTTCGACAACCACAAGTACCCGCACATCGACCCCGCCGAGGACCAGCCCGAGCTCACGCGCCTGGTGGAGACCGACCCGGACGAGGCGTTCGTGCTGCACCCGGGGGAGTTCGTGCTCGGCTCGACGTTCGAGGTCGTGACCCTGCCGGACGACATCGCCGCGCGCCTCGAGGGCAAGAGCTCGCTCGGCCGTCTCGGGCTCCTCACGCACTCGACGGCGGGCTTCATCGACCCGGGCTTCTCCGGGCACGTCACGCTCGAGTTGTCGAACGTCGCCACGCTGCCGATCAAGCTCTGGCCCGGCATGAAGATCGGCCAGCTCTGCTTCTTCCAGCTCTCGAGCCCGGCGGACAAGCCGTACGGCTCGGCCGAGTACCAGTCGCGCTACCAGGGGCAGCGCGGCCCGACGCCGTCGCGCTCGGCGCTCAACTTCCACCGCGCGGACGTCTCCCGCCGGGACTGACCCGAGCCGGGGCCGACCGGACCCTGGCCGCCCTTCGTGACACGGTGCACGTCATCATCGGGCAACATTTCGCATTCTGTGTATCGTGGCCGCATGGCCGAAGTCCCCGTCCCCGTGCCGCGGCCGATCCCGGCGTCCGAGCTGATCCGGGACGCCCGGACGCGCGCGGGGCTCACCCAGGTGCAGCTCGCCGCGCGCGCCGGGGTCACGCAGAGCGTCATCAGCACATACGAGAACGGCCGACGGGAGCCCTCGCTCACCGCGCTGCAACGCCTCGTGCGTGCCGCGGGCTTCGAGGCCTCCATCGACCTGCTCCCGTCCTGCGCACCCCCGCCGCTGCACGACCGCGTCGCCGCGGCACGGGACGACCTGGTCGCGGCGGTGCGCCGGAACGGCGGGACCCGGCCGCGGCTCGTGCCGGCCGAGCGCCGCGCGCACGAGCGGTCCCGGCAGCGGGACGCGGTCGGGCTCCTCGTCGACCTCGAGCCGGGCGCCGGGATCTTCACGCTCATGCGGATCCAGGACGAGGCCGAGCGGTTGCTCGACGCCGAGGTCGAGGTGCTGGACGGCGCGGGCACCGACCCGGAGCGCTGTCGGAAGGCCGTGCCGCTGTGACGCCGGGCACGGGGGAGCTGCTCGACGAGGTCGTGCAGGCCTGCGCGGCCATCGAGCGGTACGTCGACGACTCGCCGCCCTCGGACCTCGTGCTCGACGCCGTCCGGATGCGGCTCGTCGAGATCGGGGTGGCGGTCGCCGCGCTCCCGGACGACCTGACGGCCTCGGAGCCGGGCATCCCGTGGGTGCGGCTCGCCGCGATCGGGGACCGCCTGACGAACGGCCGACGTCCGGTCTCGCCGCCGGTGCTGGTCTGGACCGCGCGGGTGGACGCGCCGCGGCTCCGCGAGGCGGCCACCCGGCTCCGCGACCGTCACGCGCTCCGCGCCGGCCCGACCAGCTGACGGACGGGAGGCGCGTGGCGGCGTCACCGCGCGCCTCCCGTCCGCCGCCTGCCCACGAGAGCGAGGGGATCGTCTCGCGCCCGGGACGCGAGAAGGCCCCGTCTCGCCGGAGCGAGACGGGGCCTTCTGCGGTGCTGTGGTGCTGTGGTGCTGCTGCGGAAGGGAATCAGCCCTTCTTGGCGAGCTCCTCGAGGGTGTCGTTGCCCTTGTACGCCTCGACCGCGTTCTCCTTGGTGACGAGGACCGGCGTCAGCTCGACGGCCGGGACGACCTTCTTGCCGTTGTCGTTGTTCTTGTCGTCCGTGGTCTTCGGGGTCTTGCCGTCGGCGAGGTCCGACACCAGGTCGATGGCGGCCTGGGCCTCTTCGGTGGTGTTCTTGTAGATGGTCGAGTACTGCTCGCCCTGCATGATCAGCGGGATCGACGCGGTCTCGGAGTCCTGACCGGTGACGACCGGGTTCGGCTTGCCGGCCGCCTTGGTGGCGGTCAGGATCGCGCGGGCCAGGGTGTCGTTCGGCGACAGGACGCCGTCGAGCTCGGTGTTCGTGTAGGACTTCGTCAGGATGTCGGTCATGCGCGACTGGGCGTTCTGCGCGAGCCAGCCCTGCGTGTTGGTGTCCGAGAAGCTGGTGCGACCCGAGACGACCTTGAGCGTGCCGTCGTCGATCTTCGGCTGGAGCACGTCCATGGCGCCGTTGAAGAAGACCTTCGCGTTGGCGTCGTCGGGCGAGCCGGAGAAGAGCTCGATGTTGTACGGGCCGTTCGGCTTCTTGGCCTTGAGTCCGTCGAGCAGGGCCTGGCCCTGCAGCTGGCCGACCTTGAAGTTGTTGAACGCGACGTAGTAGTCGACGTTCTCGGTGTTCAGGATGTTGCGGTCCCAGGCGATGACGACGGCGCCGGACTTCTTGGCGGCCTGCACCTGCGTGCCGAGCTGCGAACCGTCGGCGGCACCGATGATGATCGCCTTCGCGCCCTTGGTGACCATCGACTGGATCTGGCCCTGCTGGTCCGGGACCGGGTTGCCGGCGTTGGCGTACTGGATGTCGGCCTTGAAGCCGGCGTCCTCGATCGACTTCTCGAACGCGGCGCCCGCGAGCACCCAGTTCTGCGAGGTCTTGGCGGGGAGCGCGACGCCGATCAGGTCGCCCTTCTTGATCTGGACGTTCGAGGCGCCGCCGGTCGAGCCGGAGCCGGCGTCCGAGTTGCCGCGGGCCGAGCAGCCGCTGAGGGCCAGGCCCGCGACGAGTGCCAGACCGATGCCGGCGATGAGCTTCTTGCGCATGAGATTGCTTTCTCTTCGTTGAGGAGTGGTGCTGTGTGGTGCGGGGATCGTGCGGGCGGCCACCGGGGTGGCCACCCGCCACGTGTTACTGGACGTTGACCTTCTCGGGCTGGTCCTCGATGGTCCGCGGCTGCTGCGCGGCCACCGTGTTCTGTTCGGTGTCCTTCCGCTGGAACTGCTTCAACATCCCGCCGATCAGGGACGGACGACCCTGCGACTTCGAGTAGACGTCGAAGGCGACGGCGACGAGCAGGACGAGACCGCGGATGATCTGGACGCGGTTGGACTCGAGGCCCACCAGCGACAGACCGTTGGACAGCAGGGCCATGACGAGACCACCGATGATCGACCCGGAGATCGTGCCGATGCCACCGGCGACCGCGGCGCCACCGACGAACACGGCGGCGATCGCGTCGAGCTCCCAGCCGGTGCCGTCGGCGGGGCCCGAGGCGCCCGAGTAGCCGACGAACACCATGCCGGCGATCGCGGCGAGGACCGACATGTTCATCATGACGAAGAAGTTGACCTTGCGGGCGCTGACGCCGGACAGGACGGCGGCGTTCGCGTTGCCACCGACGGCGTAGACCTGGCGGCCGAAGATCGTGTTCTTGGTGAGGAAGCCGTAGACGATGGTCAGGACGCCGAGGATGATCGCGACGATCGGGATCGACGTGCCGGCGGGACCGGCGGCGAACAGGTAGGTCGCGACGAGGGTGACGGCGACCAGGACGCCCGTGCGGACGATCGAGACCCAGAGCGGGACGAGCTCGGCCTGCATCTTCTTGCGACGCTGACGGCCGCGCATCTCGAGGAAGATCAGCACGAGGCAGGTGACGATGCCGAGGATCAGCGTGCCGTTCGAGAACCCGAAGTCCGGGCCGAAGTCGGGCAGGAAGCCCGAACCGATCTGCGCGTAGTCGTCCGGCACCGGCTGCGAGGTCGAGTTGCCGATGATCTGGTTCGCACCGCGGAAGATCAGCTGGCCGGCCAGGGTCACGATGAAGGCCGGGACCTTCACGAACGCGACCCAGAAGCCCTGCCAGGCGCCGACCGCGGCACCGACGGCGAGGCCGAGGATGATCGCGGCCCAGGCCGGGAAGTTCCACTGCGCCATCGACTGGGCGACGATGATGCCGGTGAAGGCCGCCACCGAACCGACCGACAGGTCGATGTGCCCGGCGATGATCACCATGACCATCCCCAGCGCCAGGATGAGGATGTAGGAGTACTGCAGGAACACGTTGATGATGTTCGTCGGCTCGAGGATGAGCCCGTTCGTCAGGATCGAGAACAGGATCAGGATCGCGATGAGCGCGATGATCATGCCGTACTGGCCGATGCTGTTGCCCTTGCCGAAGAGCAGTTTCAGGTTCTTCATGAGATCAGTGCGCCCTTCCGCGCGGAGGTCATGCTGCGCATGAGGGTTTCGGGATCGGCCTGGTCCGCGGGGACGTCGGCCGTGATCTGGCCCTCGAAGATCGTGTAGATCCGGTCGGAGAGGCCGAGGAGTTCGGGCAGCTCGGAGGAGATGAGGATGATGCCCTTCCCCTGTGCCGCGAGCTGCTGGATGATGCCGTAGATCTCGAACTTCGCGCCCACGTCGATGCCGCGGGTCGGCTCGTCGAGGATCAGCAGGTCCGGGTCGGTGAACATCCACTTGGACAGGACGACCTTCTGCTGGTTCCCGCCGGAGAGCTTGCCGACGTTCTCCTCGACGGTCGGCACCTTCGTGCGGAGCATCTTCCGGTAGCGCTCGGCGACGTCGTACTCCTCGAGGGAGTCGACGACGCCGGCCTTCGAGATCTTCGGCAGGTCGGCGGCGACCGTCGAGCGCTTGACCGTGTCGAGCAGGTTCAGACCGAGGGCCTTGCGGTCCTCGGAGACGTAGCCGAGGCCGTTCGCGATGGCCTGCTGGACGTTCGCCACCTTGATCTCGCGGCCGTCCTTGATGATCTGGCCGTCGATGAAGGTGCCGTACGAGCGCCCGAAGATGCTCATGGCGAGCTCGGTGCGGCCGGCGCCCATGAGGCCCGCGAAGCCGACGATCTCACCACGACGGACGTGGAAGTTCGAGCCCTTGGCGACCAGGCGGGACGAGTCCTGCGGGTGCTGGACGGTCCAGTTCTTGACCTCGAAGAAGACCTCGCCGATCTTCGGCGTGCGGTCCGGGAACCGGCTCTCGAGCGAACGGCCGACCATCCCGCGGATGATGCGGTCCTCGTTGACGCCGTCGCCCTTCACGTTGAGCGTCTCGATCGCCTTGCCGTCACGGATGATCGTGATCTCGTCGGCGATCTGCTCGATCTCGTTGAGCTTGTGGCTGATGATGATGCTCGCGATGCCGCGGGACTTCAGCCCGACGATCAGGTCGAGCAGGTGCTGCGAGTCGTTCTCGTTGAGTGCCGCGGTCGGCTCGTCGAGGATGAGGAGCTTGACGTCCTTGTGCAGGGCCTTCGCGATCTCGACGAGCTGCTGCTTGCCGACACCGAGGTTCTTGATCTGCGTGTCCGGGTCGTCGTTCAGGCCGACGCGGGCGAGCAGGTCCTGGGCGCGCAGCTGGGCGGCGGTCCAGTCGATGACGCCGAAGCGGCCGGGCTCGTTGCCGAGGAACAGGTTCTCGGTGATCGACAGCTCGGGGATGAGCGCGAGCTCCTGGTGGATGATGACGATGCCGGCCTGCTCGGACTGCTTGATGTCCTTGAAGCGGACCTCTTCGCCCTCGTAGACGATCTCGCCGCTGTAGGTGCCGTACGGGTAGACGCCCGACAGCACCTTCATGAGGGTCGACTTGCCGGCCCCGTTCTCGCCGCAGATCGCGTGGATCTCGCCGGCGCGGACGCTCAGCGACACGTCCGAGAGCGCCTTGACACCAGGGAACTCCTTGGTGATCGAACGCATCTCGAGCAGGGTCTCGGCGCTGGTGACGGACCTGGTGGCCAGGTCCGGTCCCTGTGGGGTTGACGCCACGGTGCATCTCCTTCTGCCGCTGCGGTGCGGCAGTCCTTCGGGTGGTGAGCTGCGGCATCGGGGGCACAGGAGTCCTGTGCGGACCCCGTTGTCGCGTCCGGTGTCCCGATCGTGTGACGGTCATGTGACCGTTCACATCGGCGGAACGGAGGTAATTTACGCACAGCCCCGTCGCGGCTGTCAATTCGGTTCGGTCGCGTTTTCGTAACGGCCCGCGTGATCCGGCCTGATCCGCGTGCTGACGGCCCCCGAGGTGGGG
Source organism: Curtobacterium sp. ME26 (assembly GCF_903970945.1). NCBI lineage: Bacteria > Bacillati > Actinomycetota > Actinomycetes > Micrococcales > Microbacteriaceae > Curtobacterium > Curtobacterium sp. ME26. Next base: position 61,946 of record NZ_CAJCKG010000012.1, on the reverse strand, counting down.
TGGTCGGGTGTCGCCCGGAGCGGACGGGAGGCGCGCGGCGGGCCCGTCCCGCGCCTCCCGGCCGATGGTGGGTCGCGTCAGCGGCGGCGGGGTGCGCCCGTCGACCCGCGCACGACGAGCTGCGGCACGAGGTCGACCGGACGGAGCGCCTGCTCCGCGGCGGGCAGGAGCAGTTCGACGCAGCGTCGACCGAGCTCGGGGAAGTCGACCTGCACGGTGGTGAGGGGCGGCCAGAGGTGCTTGGCCTCGGGGATGTCGTCGTAGCCCACGACCGACAGGTCGCCGGGGACGTCGAGCCCGTACGAGCGGGCGGCGTGCATCACGCCGAGCGCCATCGCGTCGTTCGAGCAGAAGATCGCGGTGCAGTCCCGGTACCGCAGCAACTCTCGACCCGCGTGGTAGCCGAAGTCCGCCGTCCAGTCACCGAGGATCGGCGGGACGACCGGCATGTCCCGGTCGCTCATCTCGCGCAGGAAGCCCTGCATGCGGGCCTCGGCCTCGATCCAGTCCCGTGGCCCGGCGATGTGCCGGACGTACTCGTGCCCGAGGTCGAGCAGGTGGGCCGTCGCGAGTCGGGCGCCCTCCATCTGGTCGACGAAGAGCGTGGTCGGGCCGTCACCGATGCTCGTCCGCAGTGCCACGTAGGGCGTCCGCATGCCGAGCTCCTCGATGAGGTCGAAGACGCGTTGCTGCGGGGCGATGACGATGATGCCCTCGACGTCCTGGTCGAGCAGGTGGCCGAGGCCGTCCCGCACCGCGACGTCGGTGGCGTCGGCGATGTTCGCGGTGGTGACGGAGTACCCGCGGGTGACCGCCGCGTCCTCGATCGCCTGCATGGTCGCCGCCGGTCCGTAGTGCGACCGCTGCGCCGTGAGCACGCCGATCGTGTGCGTCCGGCTCGTGACGAGGGCACGCGCGGCCCGGTTCGGCCGGTACTGCAGCTGCTCCATCGCCGCGCGCACGCGCTCGCGGGTCTCGTCGCGGATCGCGCCGGAGTTGTTGAGCACCCGCGACACGGTCTGGTGCGAGACGCCGGCGACCCGCGCGACGTCGCGGATGCTGGGCGAGCGCGGTTGTTCCGTCCGCGGTGACGCCATCGTTGCTCTCTCCCGCCCGGGGCCGTGGCACCTCGATGTGCACGTTCACATTCCGAGCCAGATCATTATGCACGTCCGCGGCCTGCGCACCAGCCGTGGTCCGGCGGTGCCCGCGGCGGACGGGGCGGGAGTGGTGCCGAGGGGTCAGCGCGTGACGCGCAGGCCCTGCTGCTCGAGCTCGGCGAGCTGCCAGCCCAGCCACGGGCTCCACGCGAAGGGCGCGCCTGCGACCGAGGCGCGCAGGTCGTCCTCGGAGACCCACGCGTACTCGGCGACCTCGTCGTCTGCGGGGGTCGGCACGTCGTCCGTCACGGCGCGGAACACCGGGCAGACCTCGTTCTCGACGATGCCCGAGGCGTCGACCGCGCGGTAGCGGAAGTCGGGGAGCACGAGCTCGACGTCGCGGACGGTGATGCCGAGCTCGCGGGAGGCGCGTCGCGCGACGGCGTCCTCGAACGCCTCGTCGGGGCCGGGGTGCCCGCAGAACGTGTTCGTCCACACCCCAGGCCACGTCTTCTTGGACAGCGCGCGGCGGGTCACGAGGACCTGGCCGTCGGTGTTCCGCACGTGGCACGAGAACGCGAGGTGGAGGGGCGTGTGGTCGGTGTGCACCGCGAACTTGTCCGCGGTGCCGACCGGGGTGCGGTCCTCGGCCAGCAGGACGACGGTTTCCGGGAAAGTGTTCATCTGCCCCGATAGGTTAGGCCAATGAGCGAGGAAGCGGCCACCGTGACGCACATCGACCTCGCACTGGTCGACGAGTGCATCGAACGCTTCTTCGTGGTGTCGTCGGCCCGTGCCCGTCGGTTCGGCCGACCGTCCGAGGAACTGTGGCGCGTGCTCCGTCGCGCGAGCATGGGCGGCAAGCGCTTCCGGCCGCGCATGGTCCTCACCGCGTACAGCGGCCTCGGCGGGACCGACGCCCACGCAGCGGCCAACGTCGCCGCCGCCTACGAGCTGCTCCACACCGCGCTCGTCGTGCACGACGACGTGATCGACCGTGACTGGTCCCGGCGCGGCGAGCCGAACGTGGCCGGGTCGTTCCGCGACACCGGCACCACCGGCGGCCTCGCCCTGCCGACCGCCGAGCACCGCGGGATGAGCGCCGCCGTCATCGCCGGCGACCTCGCGCTCGCCGCCACCACGCGCTTCGTCGAGGCCTCGGGCGTCACCGGGGACCGTCGGACGCGGCTGCTCGAGATCCTGGACGACGCGGTCTTCGCCAGTGCCGCGGGCGAGATGACCGACGTCGACCTGGCGCTCGGCGTGATGCCGTCGGTCGACGAGGTGCTCGCGATGGAGCGGGCGAAGACGAGCGTGTACTCGTTCGAGGCGCCACTGCAGTCCGGGGCGGTCCTGGCAGGCGCGTCGGACCAGGTGGTCGAGGCGCTCGGCGCGTTCGGCCGCGAGATCGGCATCGCGTACCAGATCGTCGACGACCTGCTCGGCGTGTACGGCGACGAGACGGTCACCGGCAAGTCGGTGCTCGGCGACCTCCGCGAGGGCAAGCGCACGATGCTCATCGCCTACGCGGCGACGACCGACTGCTGGGACGACATCGCGCCGTACCTCGGCGACCCGGACCTGACCGAGGAGCGCGCGACCGAACTCCGTGCGACCCTGGAGACCTGCGGCGCCCGGTCGGCGGCCGAGTCCCGGATCGCCGAGCACGCCGCACTGGCCCGTGCCGAGCTGTCGGCGCTGCCGTACGAGCTCGCCGATCGACTGGAGCACCTGGTGTCCGAACTGCTGGAGCGCGTGCGGTGACCCAGACCGCACCACCGCGTCTGCCCCTGTACGACGCGACGGCCGAGGCTGCGTCCGGCGTCGTCATCGAGCGCTACTCGACGTCCTTCGGGCTCGCGAGCCGGCTGCTCACGAAGGACACCCGCGAGCACATCCGGAACGTCTACGCCCTGGTCCGCGTCGCCGACGAGGTCGTGGACGGCCCGGCGACCGAGGCGGGGCTCGACCACGACCTCGCCCGCACCGTGCTCGACGAGCTCGAGGCGGACACCGAACGTGCGATCGCGCTCGGCTTCTCGGTGAACCCGGTCGTGCACGCGTTCGCCCGCACCGCCCGCGTCACCGGGTTCGGCCCCGAGCTGACGAAGCCGTTCTTCGCGTCGATGCGGATGGACCTCGATCGCACCGAGCACGACCAGGAGTCGTTCGACCGCTACGTCTACGGCTCCGCCGAGGTGGTCGGCCTGATGTGCCTGCGCGCGTTCGTGCACCGCGCCGGTCGACCGACGTTCGACGACGCCGTCCTCGTCGACGGCGCGCGGGCCCTCGGTGCGGCGTTCCAGAAGGTCAACTTCCTGCGCGACCTGCACGCCGACTTCGAGGTGCTCGGTCGCTCGTACTTCCCGGGCGTCGACGTCCGAACCTTCGACGAGGCGACGAAGCGCCGCCTGGTCGCCGACGTGCAGGCCGACCTCGACCGCGCCGCGCTGACGGTGCCGCTGCTGCCCGCCGACGCCCGCAAGGCCGTCGGGCTCGCGCACGCGCTGTTCCAGGAGCTCAACGACCGCATCGCCGCCTGCCCGGCGGAGCGGCTCGTCACCACCCGGGTCCGGGTGCCGAACCCGGTGAAGGCGCGGCTCGCCGCGCAGGTGCTCGCCGGACGCGCGCCGCTGCGGTCCCGGGCGACCGCCCACCGGCCGGGAGGCTCCGCATGACCCCGCAACGCGCCTCCCGTCCGACCGCACCCGCCCCGAAGCGCACGGTGCCGGCCCGTCGTGCGGTGATCGTCGGCGGAGGCATCAGCGGACTGGCGTCCGCCGCGCTGCTCGCCCGCGACGGCTACGCCGTCACGGTGCTCGAGCAGCGCGACCAGCTCGGTGGCCGCGCCGGGTCGTGGGAGCAGGACGGATTCCGGTTCGACACAGGGCCGAGCTGGTACCTCATGCCCGAGGTCTTCGACCACTTCTTCCGGCTGCTCGGCACCACCGCCGACGCCGAGATGGACCTGGTGAAGCTCGACCCGGGCTACCGCGTCTACAGCGAGGGCCACGACGAGCCGATCGACCTGCTCGCCGACCGCGAGGCGAACGTCGCGCTGTTCGAGTCGATCGAGCCCGGTGCCGGCGACCGGCTGCGGAAGTACCTCGACTCCGCCGAGGACACCTACGCCATGGCGGTGCGCCGCTTCCTCTACACGACCTTCCAGGACCTGACGAAGCTCGCCGCCCCGGACGTGCTCCGGCGGCTGCCGAAGCTCGCGCGCCTGCTGCTCCAGCCGCTGTCGACCTTCGCGTCGAAGGCCGTGCGGGACCGTCGGCTCTGGCAGGTCCTCGGCTACCCGGCGGTGTTCCTCGGCACGAGCCCGTACGCGGCGCCGAGCATGTACCACCTGATGAGCCACCTCGACCTGGCCGACGGGGTGCTCTACCCGAAGGGCGGTATCACCGAGGTGATCGCCGCCGTCGAGCGCGTCGCCCGCCGCGAGGGCGTCACGATCACCACCGGCGCGCCGGTCGAGCGGATCGTCGTCGAGGACGGGCACGTCACGGGGGTCGTCCACCGCGACGCCGCGGGTTCGTCGCACACCGTCCCCGCCGACCTCGTCGTGAGCGCCGCCGACCTGCACCACACCGAGCTGCAGCTGCTCGACGCCGAGCACCGGACCTTCCCCGAGCCGCACTGGCGGAAGCGCGACCCCGGGCCGAGCGCCGTGCTCGTCTACCTCGGCGTCGAGGGCGAGGTGCCGGGGCTGCTCCACCACACGCTCGTGTTCACCGCCGACTGGCGGGCCAACTTCGGCGCGATCTTCGGGAAGGACCGGCACGTGCCGGACCCCGCGTCGATCTACGTCTGCGCGCCCTCGCTCACCGACGACTCCGTCGCGCCCGAGGGGTCGAGCAACCTGTTCGTCCTCGTGCCGCTGCCCGCCGACCTGTCCATCGGGAAGGGCGGCATCGACGGCGCCGGCGACGCCGAGGTCGAGCGGATCGCCGACCGGGCGATCGCGGTCATCGCGGAGCGCTCGGGCGTGACCGACCTGCGCGACCGCATCCGCGTCCGGCGCACCATCGGCCCGCAGGACTTCGCGGACGACTACAACGCGTGGAGCGGCTCGATGCTCGGGCCGGCGCACACCCTGGCGCAGAGCGCGTTCTTCCGCGAGGCGAACGTGTCCCGCAAGGTGGAGGGGCTCTACTACGCCGGCGCCTCGACCACGCCGGGCATCGGTCTGCCGATGTGCCTGATCAGCGCCGAGGTGCTGCTCAAGCGCATCCACGGCGACACCTCGACCGAGCCGCTCCCGACGCCGCTGCCGGCGACGGCGGCCGCCCCGGTCGCGTAGCCGATGCCGGGCGTCTACCTGATCGGACTCGTGGTGTCGATCGCCGGCATCGCGGTGCTCGACGCCCGGTACCGACTGTTCTTCTGGCGGAGCCCCCTGCGGGCGGCGGCCGTGATGGTCGTCGGGCTCGTCTTCTTCCTCGTGTGGGACGTCGCCGGCGTGCACCTCGGCGTCTTCTTCATCGGCCGGAACGACCTGCTCACCGGGGTGCTGCTCGCCCCCGAGGTACCGCTCGAGGAGGTCTTCTTCCTCGTGCTCCTCTGCTGGACGACGATGGACCTCTTCGGCGCCCTGCGTCCCGTCGTCGCGCGGCGGCTGGAGCGGACCGACGGGCTGGAGCGGACCGACGGGGGGTCCCGCTCGTGACCGGGACGGCGACGTACGCGCTGCTCGCGGTGCCGTTCCTGGCCACCGCCGCACTCGTCGCGGTGGCCGCCGGCGCGGTCGCCGCCCGTCGTCGCGGTGCCGGCGGCCGCCGGGTCGGGATCGTCAGCGCCGTGGTCGCCGGGGCCGTCCTGCTCGTCATGACGGGCGTGTTCAACAACGTGATCGTCGGGCTCGGGATCGTCGCGTACGACCCCGCGCTCGTCTCGGGGGCGCGGATCGGGCTGTTCCCCGTCGAGGACCTCGCGTACTCGATCGGGGCCGCCCTGCTGCTGCCGAGCTGCTGGGTGCTGCTCGAGCGCCCGGTACGGTCGGAGCGCCCGGGCCAGCCCACCCACCGACCGGAGGAGACCCCGTGACCGTGAGCCGTGCCTCCCGACCGTCGACCCTGCGCGCACTCTTCGTGTCGTCGCGGCCGATCAGCTGGGTGAACACCGCCTACCCCTTCGGTGCCGCGTACCTGCTCGGCAGCGGGGTCGGCCTCGACGGTGGTGGCGGGTTCTCGCTCGTCGCGTTCATCGTCGGTGTCGTGTACTTCCTCGTGCCGTACAACCTCGCGATGTACGGCATCAACGACGTCTTCGACTACGAGTCGGACCTGCGGAACCCGCGGAAGGGCGGCGTCGAGGGGGCCCTGCTCGACAAGAGCGTGCACCGCGCCACGCTGTGGGCGGTCGTCGTCACGAACGTGCCGTTCCTCGTCGCGCTCGTCGTGCTCGGCGCGCTGAGCGGCAACGGTCCGTGGTCGTGGGCCGTCCTGGCGATCAGCGTCTTCGCGGTCGTCGCGTACTCGGCGCCGGGCCTGCGGTTCAAGGAGCGGCCGTTCCTCGACTCCCTCACCTCGTCGACGCACTTCGTGTCGCCCGCGGTGTTCGGTCTCACGCTCGCCGGTCCGCACTGGACCGGGCAGCTCGTCGCGGTGTGCGTGGCGTTCTTCCTGTGGGGGGTGGCCTCGCACGCGTTCGGTGCCGTGCAGGACGTGCTCGCCGACCGCGCGGGCGGCATCGGCTCCGTCGCGACCGTCATCGGGGCGCGGGCGACCGTCCGCCTGGCGTTCGTGGCGTACCTCGTCGCGGGGGTCGCGCTGCTGTTCTCGGCGTTCCCGGGGCCGATCGCGGCGGTCGTCGTCGTGCCCTACGCGCTGAACGTGCTGCCGTGGTGGAACGTCACCGACGAGGGGGCGGAGTCGGCGAACGCGGGCTGGAAGCGCTTCCTGTGGATCAACTACGTCGCGGGCGCCGTCGTCACGATGGCGCTCATCGGGTACGCCTTCACGCACTGACGGCCGTCCGCGCCGCGCCTGCGGGCAGCGTCCGAGGCCCCTGACAGACTGGAGGGACGCGCCACGGGAGCCGTGGTGCGCCGGTCACGAAGGAGTGCACGCATGACGGTCCGCATCATCCACGTCGGTCTCGGAGGGTGGGGCGGCAACTGGGCCCGCACCGCCATCCCGCAGGTCACCGAAGTGGAGGTGGTCGGGCTCGTCGACCCGGTCCCCGCGACGCTCGAGGCCGTCCGCACGGACCTCGGGCTGCCCGCGACCGCCGCCTTCGCCTCGCTCACCGAGGCCCTCGCCGGGGTCGAGGCCGACGCCGTCGTCATCACCGCGCCGGCGGTCACGCACGTGCCGCTCGCGCTCGAGGCCCTCGACGCGGGCAAGCACGTGCTCGTCGAGAAGCCCTTCGCGAACTCCACCGACGAAGCCCTGCAGGCCGTCCGCCGTGCCGAGGAGCTCGGCCTCGTGCTGCAGGTCAGCCAGAACTACCGCTGGTACCCGGCGCCCCGGGCGGTCAAGGACCTGCTCGCGGCACGGACGCTCGGCGAGCTCTCCGCCATCAGCATCGACTTCCGGCAGTGGGACAACGACGCCCCGGTGGAGACCTACCCGCACTACCGGTTCCCGCACCCGATGATCAACGACATGGCGATCCACCACTTCGACCTGATCCGGATGGTGACCGGGCTCGAGGCCGTCCGCGTGTACGCCCGCGCCTCGTACCCGGAGCACAGCAAGTACCAGGACGAGGCCGTCACGTCGATGATCATCGAGCTCGAGGACGGCCTCGTCGTGAGCTACCGCGGCAGCTGGCTCTCGCGCGCACCCCGGACCGCGTGGGCGGGGGAGTGGAGCATCCAGGGCGAGGACGGCGAGCTCTGGTTCACGAGCCGTGACGGGTCGCCGAGCGAGATCGCGGGCGACCGGGTGACGCTGCGGGCCGACCAGGACGCCGAGGCGGAGGCCGTCGAACTGCCGACGCTCGAGCACACGGACCGGCAGGGCGGGCTGCAGGCCTTCGCGCGCTCGGTCGAGGGCGGCCCGGCGCCGGAGACGAGCGGGCGCGACAACCTGCGGAGCCTCGCGGTGATGGAGGCGGCGGGGCGCTCGGCCGTGTCCGGCGTCCCCGAGGACGTCGTCCTGCCCGAGTAGCCCGTGCGCGCCGAGCCGAGCCGGGCCGAGCCGGGCCGCTCGGGCGCGCGCTCCCGAGTGCGCCCGGTCGGATCGGGCTTACCTGGTCGGATCGGGCGTACCTGGTCGGACGGTTCCACCAGGTACGCCCGATCGCACTTGCCATCGCGGCCGTCCTGGGAAGGAACGAGCGCGCCGACCTGCGCGCGCACCCGCGGCACGGACGTCCCACCCGACGGACGGGAGGCGCGTGGCGGGCCCGCACCGCGCCTCCCGTCCGGCGGGGGGCACGAGACTCGCGCTGGGCGACAGCCCTCGTGCGTGCGAGCGCGAGGATCGTCGCTGGGTCCGAGACTCGTGCCGTTGCGCGCGCTACGCGGCGCCGGCGGCGCGACGCGCCTGCGCCACCGCCGCACGCACCCCGCGCGAGAACACGGGACCGTGGCCGGGCAGCACGTGCCGGGCCTCGGTGTCCTCGAGGCGGGACAGCGACGCGACCGCGGTGTCCACGTCGGCCGTCGCGGCCGGCGCGACGATCCGCGGACCGATCCCGCCCGTGTACGGGTCGAGCGTGACGAGGGCGTCGCCGGCGATCACTGCGTCGCGGTCGGCGAAGTGCAGCGCGACGTGGCCGTCGGTGTGGCCGGGCGTCTCGATGATCCACGGGTTGCCGGGGACGTCCGCGCGGGACACCATCGGCTCGGTGTCGTCGATCCCGTCGACCGTCGCCGCCCCGGCGAGCAGCATCCGGCCGAGGGGCGCGAGCCCGCCGGGGTGCACCGCGACGAAGCCGAACCGGTTCGTCTGCGGCCGGTACGAGTACGGGTGCGCCGCGAGGTCCCGGTCGCCCGGGTGCACGTACACCGGCGTGCCCCACTCCCGGTGCATGCGGGCGGCGGTCCCGACGTGGTCGAAGTGCCCGTGCGTGAGCAGCAGTGCCTCGACCCGCGCCGGGGCGTAGCCGAGGTCGTGCACGGCGAGGAGCAGGTGCGGCCACGCGGCGGGGAGCCCCGCGTCGACGACGAGCAACCGGTCGCCGGTCTCGACGAGGTAGGTGTTGGTGTGTGCGATCTCGAGGCGGTGGATCCCCTCGGCGACGTCCCGGAACAGCATGACCTGCACCGTAGACCGCGGCCGCTGGAGGCGGGTCCGGCCCCCGCCTGGTAGGCACGATGCATGGCCAAGGACAGCATCCCCGAGCTGGAACTCGCGAACGTGCGCACGCGTGAGCGCCTCACCGACAGCGTCACCGAGATCCGGCGGCGCTCGGACGTGCCCGCGCGCACCCGGCTCGCGGTCGCGAAGGCACGGCAGCGCTGGCACCGCGACCCCACCCCGCTCGTGGCCATGGGGGTCACCGCAGCGGCCGGCATCGCCGCGATCGTCCTCGGCACGCGCATCGGCCGCACCGACGCCGGACACCTCGACCGTCCCGCGGCATCGACGGCGTTCACCGCGCTGCTGCCGTTCGGCCCGCGCGGCGAGCTGGACACCGACCAGACGAAGGACGGCCGCAAGGGTCGCAAGGCCCGCCGGAAGGCCGCCGAGGAGTCCCTCGAGCGCGACCCGGTGCACAAGAACCGGGTCAAGCAGCGCGCGGGCATCGCCGCGGTGCAGCGCCGCGCCACCAAGAACCGCAAGCAGGCCGCGAAGCGGTCCAAGGCGGCGGCGAAGGCCGCGGCGAAGGTGAAGGGCTAGACCATGGCGCGCAAGGACCACGACCTGCAGCAGGACATGCAGCACAAGCCCGCGCCGGACGACCCCCGGAAGCCGGACAGCCCGACGGACCTCACCAAGCCGTCGTTCACGTACACGCTCAAGAAGACGCTCCGCGAGTTCTCGAGCGACCAGTGCACCGACCTCGCCGCGAGCCTGACGTACTACACGGTGCTCGCGCTCTTCCCCGGGCTGCTCGCGGTGGTGTCGATCCTCGGGCTCGTGTCGAACCCGCGGGACACGATCGACAGCCTGCTCGAGATCATCACCAACGTCGGTGGCGGGCAGGTCGCCGACCTGCTCCGCAGCCCGGTCGAGGGCCTCGTCCGCTCGCCCGCCGCCCCGATCACGTTCATCGTCGGTGTGCTCGGTGCCCTCTGGTCGGCCTCCGGCTACGTCGGCGCCTTCGGCCGCGCGATGAACCGCATCTACAACGTGCGCGAGGGCCGGCCGATCTGGAAGCTCCGCCCGACCATGCTCGGCGTCACGGTCTTCACCGTCGTGCTCCTCGTCATCGGCCTGCTCGTGCTCGTCTCCGGACCGCTCGCCCGGACGTTCGGTGACGTCATCGGCCTCGGTGACGCCGCCGCGCTCGTGGTGTCGATCGTGCAGTGGCCGATCCTGCTCGCGGTGATGATCGTGGTGGTCGCGGTCCTGTACTACTGGGCCCCGAACGTCCGCCAGTCGAAGTTCAAGTGGGTCAGCGGCGGTGCCCTGGTCGGCATCGGCATCTGGATCATCGCCAGCGTCGGCTTCGGCTTCTACGTCGGGAACTTCTCGAACTACAACGCCACGTACGGGTCGCTCGGTGGCGTGATCGTCTTCCTGCTCTGGATCTGGATCACGAACAACGCACTGCTCTTCGGCGCCGAGTTCGACGCCGAGCTCGAGCGTGGCCGCCAGCTGCAGGCCGGCATCCGGGCCGAGGAGGACATCCAGCTCCCCGAGCGCGACACCCGCCAGATCGAGAAGCAGGACGAGCAGCACGCCAAGGACGTCCTCGAGGGCATCCGCATCCGCGAGAGCGCGGGACGCTCGAAGGACTGACGCACCCCCGCCACGGCCTGGAGGCGCGGTGCGGGTCCGCCCCGCATCCTTTCGTAGGGTGGGACGCATGACCGACACCGCGCCTCCCGTCACCCGTCCGACCGCACTCGTCACCGGGGCGACCCGGGGGATCGGCCGCGCGATCGCGATCGAGCTCGGGCGTACGCACCACGTGTTGGTCGGTGGCCGGACGGCATCCGCGGTCGATGCTCTGGTGGCCGAGCTGCCGAGCGCGGCACCGTTCGTCGGCGACCTCGGTGCCGGTGACGTCCCCGCGCTGCCGGACCGGCTCGACGTCCTCGTGCACAGTGCCGGCGTCGAGCAGGGCACTCGGATCGCGGACACCCCGCGCGACGTGTGGGAGCAGGTCTTCGCGACGAACGTCTTCGCGGTCGCCGAGCTCACCCGGCTGGCGCTCCCCGCGCTCCGGACGGCGCGCGGCATCGTCGTGCCGGTGAACAGCGGGTCGGGCTTCGTCGCCGGTCCCGGTGGGGGCGTCTACGCGGCGTCGAAGTTCGCCCTCCGCGCGTTCGCCGACGCCCTGCGCGAGGAGGAGCGGACGTCCGGCGTCCGGGTGTCGAGCGTGCACCCGGGCCGGACGGACTCCGACATGCAGCGGGCCCTGACCGAGAAGCTCGGCGAGGACTACGACACCGCCTACTACCTGGCGCCGGAGGACGTGGCGGCAGCCGTCCGCACCGTGGTCGACCTGCCCGAGCGCGGCACGATCGAGTCCCTGGCGATCCGGCCGACCCGGAAGCGCTGACCCGGGCTACACGAGCTCGAGCCGCGCCGTCAGCGACAGGCGGTCGAGGAACACCTCGTCGTGGCTGACCACGACGAGGGCTCCTCGGTACGCCCGGAGCGCGTCGACGAGCTGGTCGACGCTCGTCAGGTCGAGGTCGTTCGTCGGCTCGTCGAGCACCAGGAGCTGCGGGGGCGGGTCCGCGAGCACCAGGGTCGCCAACGCCACCCGGAAGCGCTCGCCGCCCGACACGGTCGCCACCGGGCGGTCCACGGTGTCCCCGCGCACCAGGAGTCGCGCCAGCTGGTTGCGGAGCTCGGCATCGGGGACGTGGCTCGCCGCCCGACGGACGTTCTCGAGCACGGTCGCGCCGTCGTCGAGGGCGTCCCGCCGCTGCGGCAGGTACCCGATCGGGTCGACGTGCGGGGCCGCGGCGGTGTCCGGGAGCGGGTGCTCGCGCGCGCCCGGCAGCCCCACGAGCTGCTCGAGCAACGTCGTCTTGCCGACACCGTTCGCCCCGGTGACCGCGACGCGCTCGGGCCCCTGGACGACGACCGACCGGCCACGCACGGTGACGGTCGCGATGCGCCGTGATGCGGGGACCCGCGGGTCGGGCAGCGTGACGTGCAGCGACTCGTCGTCGCGGAGTCGCAGCTCGGCCTCCTGCACCGCAGACCGTGCCTGCGCCTCTGCCGAGCCGTGTGCCGCACGCAACCGACCGGCGGTCTGCTCGGCCCGCTTGCGCTGCTCGTTCGCCAGGATCTTCGGCATCGAGCGCGCGGCCTCGCGGCCGGCCCGGGCCCGGCGGGCGATCTTCGTCTCCGCCTCGATGCGCTGCCGCTGCTCGGCACGGTGCCGTTGCTCGGCGACCCGGACCTCGCGCTCGACGGCGGCCTGCTGCACGGCGAGGTGCTCCTCGTAGGCGCTGAAAGTCCCGCCGAACACCGTGGCCGATCCCGAACGCAGCTCGACGGTCTCGTCGACGTGCTCGAGCAGCTCGCGGTCATGGCTGACGACGACGAGCGTGCCGTTCCACCCGTCGACCAGGTCGAGCAGCGCGGCGCGGGCCCGTCGGTCGAGGTTGTTCGTGGGCTCGTCGAGCAGCGCGATCGGCCGGCCGCGCAACCGGATGCCGGCGACGGCCGTCAGGACCGCCTGCCCGCCGGACAGCGTCCCGACGGGCCGGTCGAGGTCGGCGCCGCCGAGCCCGGGCACGTGCGCGAGCGCGGCGGCGGCCCGCTCCTCGACGTCCCAGTCGTCGCCGATCGCGTCGAAGTGCTCCGGCGAGGCATCGCCGCCGAGGACCGCCCGGAGCGCGGTCAGGGTCGCTCCGACGCCGAGCAGGTCCGCCACGGTGTCCCCGGGGCGGGCGTGCAGTCGCTGGGGCAGGTGGTCCACCGGACCGGAGGTGCGGATCGAGCCGGACGTGGGGCGGAGCCGTCCCGTGACGAGCCGGACCAGCGTGGACTTGCCGGCCCCGTTCCTCCCGACCAGGCCGGTGCAGCCACGGCCGAAGGCGGTTGTGAGGTGGTCGAGCGCGACGGAGCCGTCGGGCCAGGTGAAGGTGAGGTCGTCGAGGACGACGGACGGTGTTGCGGGCATGGGTGTGCCTCCCGGATCGTGAGCTGGGCGCACGACACCGGACCCGCGGCGACCGGAGGGGTCGGCGCGCGGAGCGCCCGACGGGGCGCGACGATCACGGTGTCAGCGCGAGGACTGCGCGGTACCGGTGATCGACAGCAATGCGGCTCTTCCGTCGGGGACCCCCGTGACCGCCACCCGTGCTGCCGGTCGGTCTCCCGCCCCGGCGGCCCCGCGGTGACGACGAGGTGTCATCCACGGTACGACCGGACCCGGCCGGGGGCAAGAGGTGACAGGCTGGACGCATGCCGGAGAACCTGCTGCCGAACCCGACCGCGAACCCCGCGACCCTGCTGCCCGAGGAGCCGGAGGTGACCGCCGCGCTCGCCGCCGACGCCCCCGTGTCGAGCGTCGTCGTGTCGCACCCGTCCTCGAGCCTGGCGTGGGCACTGCTCGCCGACGAGGCCTGGGAACGCGGCGCCACCCTCGAGTCGTACGCCTACGCCCGCGTCGGGTACCACCGCGGCCTCGACGCGCTGCGGAAGGCCGGCTGGCGCGGAGCCGGTCCGGTGCCGTGGTCGCACGAGCCCAACCGCGGGGTGCTCCGGGCGCTGTTCGCCCTGCGCCGCGCGGCCGAGGCGATCGACGAGCCGGGCGAGCCCGAGCGGCTGACGGACTTCCTCGACGCGTCGGACCCCGAGGCGCTGCGCGCCCTCACCGCGGGGGAGTAGCGCGGGGCGGGGCGCCCGCTGCACCGTGCCCCACGCACCCCGAACAACCGGAGGCACCTCGCGCCACGGAAGTCCGTGGCGCGAGGTGCCTCCGGTCGTGCGCGAGCGAGCCGCGCCACGAGCACCCCGCCGCGCGCCCGCCCCGCCCTACCCGAGCACCACGCTCCACGAGAACGCCTGCGGCCACAGCTGGTGCTCGGGCAGCACGTCGAGCCCGCACGCCCGCGACCCGAGCCCGTGCTGCGCCGCGTCGAGGTACAGGTACGTGTGGTCCGGCGTCGGCAGCTCGTACGGGTGCATCGCCCGCCCGACCTGCTGCGCGGTCCAGGGCGTGAGCGTGAACCCCGCCCGGTGCGCCCCGACGGTCGACACCGTGAACGGGCCCACCGACAGCGCACGCAGCCCGGGGCGGTGCCCGGTCTCCTGCGGCATCGAGTAGTCGACGGTCAGCGCACGCACCGGTTCCGAGAAGCGCCCCACGCGTGCGGCCCGCGACGAGTCCGCGTACGACTCCGCCGGCCCGGTGCCGAACCACGAGGCCTCGCCGTCGAGCAACGACGCCGGCAGGTCGAACCGCACGCCGACCCGCGGCCACGTGACGTCCCAGGCGCCGAAGGGCACCGCGTCGGTCTGCAGGAGCAGTCCGTCGTCCGTGAGCGTCCAGCGGTGCGTCACGTCGACGCCCCACCCGCTGTTGGCCGCAGCGACCCGGACCCGCTGGACCAGTCCGGACGAGCTCCGGTCCACCGACACGAGCCGGTGCGTCAGCCGGTCGAGCCCCCGCTCCCGCCACCGCACGGCCGACGCCGGTGCGTCCGGATCACCGACGCCGCCGGTGAGCACGGGGTCGGCGGTCTCGTAGCCGCCCTGCGAGGCGAGGCTGTCGTTGTCCGTCGGTGCACGCCACAGCTCCAGGCGCGGCCCGGCCACCTCGTGCCCCTTCCAGGACACCAGGTCACCCCGGGCGCTGAAGGTCCCGTCCCCGAGCACGTCACCGTCCCAGCCCTGCCGGGAGGCGCGGGGCACGTCCGCAGCGCGCGACGCCACGAGCCGCTGGCTGCGTGCCACGACGTGGCCGGTGTCCGCCCACGCGGTCGGCCCCGCCAGTTCCACCGTCACCTCGAACCACAGCTCGTCCGCGGGTGCGAGCTCGGCCGTCGCGGCGGCGAGCACCTCGTCCGGCACCGGCACCGTCGCCGACTGCCGGGCGGCGACCACGCCGGGGGCGAAGCGGCCGGACGACTCGACGACGCCGTTCCGCGAGAGGGTCCAGCAGAACCGCAGCCCCGCGGTGGAGGCGGAGTGGTACCGGTTCTCCACGAGCACGGTGCGGTCGCCGAGCGCGACCCGGACCGGGGCGACGACGGCCGCGAACTCCGCCAGGCCCGGGGTCGGGGTGTCGTCGGGCAGCACGAGGCCGTCCATCACGAAGTTGCCGTCGTGCACGACCTCGCCGAAGTCACCGCCGTACGCGAAGTAGTCCTGGCCGTCGGCGGTCCGTGCGAGCAGACCGTGGTCCCGCCACTCCCACACGAAGCCGCCGTGCAGCCGCGGGTACCGGTCGACCAGGGCCTCGTACTCGGCGATCTGCCCGGGGCCGTTGCCCATCGCGTGCACGTACTCACAGTGCAGGAACGGCTTCGAGCGCTGCCGTGCGGCCTCGGCCGGACCGCACCCGAGCAGCGGGGTCTCGGGACCGCCGCCGATCGACTCGGTCTCCTGCAGCGTCGGGTACATCCGCGAGTAGACGTCCGTGTAGGCGCCGGTGTAGTCGCCCTCGTAGTGCACGGGGCGCTCGTCGTCGCGGTCGTGCACCCACTGCGACATCGCCGCGAGGTTCCGCCCGGTGCCGGACTCGTTGCCGAGCGACCACATGACGATCGACGCGTGGTTCTTGTCGCGCTCGACGGTGCGGGCGATCCGGTCGAGGTACGCGTCCCGCCAGGCCGGGTCGTCAGAGGGGTTCCCGACCCAGTCGGTGAAGAGGAACCCGTGGGTCTCGAGGTCGCACTCCAGCACCACCCAGAACCCCAGCTCGTCGGCCAGGTCGAGCACGCGCGGGTGCGGCGGGTAGTGCGAGGTGCGGATCGCGTTGACGTTGTTCCGCTTCATGAGCACCATGTCCGCGCGGGCGTGCTCCTCGTCGAAGACCCGGCCGCGCACGGGGTGGGTCTCGTGCCGGTTGACGCCGTGGAAGACCACGCGCTCGCCGTTCACGAGGAACCGGTCGCCCTCGATCGCCACGGTGCGGAAGCCGAGCCGCAGCGACACGGTCTCGCCGCCGTCGCGACCGCCGGCGTCCGTGCCGGTGGCGACGGTGGCGTCGTACAGCCTCGGGACCTCGGCACTCCACGGTTCGACGCCCTCGACGGTGATCGGCGCGACGTCGTCGGCCGACCGCCAGGTCACGTCGACGCCCAGGTCCGGCACGGCGAACCGCACCGGGAACGCGGCGTCGAGCGTCGGGAACGTGATGGTCCCCGTGCCGGTGCCCGGTCGTCCCGAGGCGGCGGTGCCGGCGGTCGCGGCGTCACCGAGGGTCGCGGTCCAGCCGGCGCGCACGAAGACGTCGTCGATCGGTGCCGTCGGGCGGGCGAGCAGGGTGACGTCGCGGAAGATGCCGGGCAGCCACCACTGGTCCTGGTCCTCGAGGTACGAGGCGGCGCTCCACTGGTGCACGCGGACGAGCAGCTCGTTCGTGCCGGGCACGAGCAGCGGGGTGACGTCGAACTCGGTGGCGAGCCGGGACCCGGTCGACCACCCCACCTCGGTGCCGTTCAGCCACACGCGGAAGTGCGACTCCACGCCGTCGAAGCGCAGCAGCACCCGGGCGGCACCGTCGAACGACGCGGGCAGCGAGAACGCGCGCCGGTGGTCACCGGTCGGGTTCTCCTCCGGCGGGTGCGGCGGGTCGATCGGGAACGGGTACTGCAGGTTCGTGTAGCTCGGCGCGCCGTGCCCGTGCAGGACCCAGTGCGACGGCACCGGGATGCTGCCCCACGTGTCGTCGGCCCCGGGCAGCGGCACGTCGGCGACCGGCGACCACCGGAAGTCCCAGTCGCCGTTCAGCGACGCGCTCGGGGCGTCCGTGTGCAGCGAGGCCCGCGGGGCGAGCCGCGAACCGGAGCCGGGGGTGGTGGAGGCGAGTGCAGCGATGGTCAACCCTTGACCGATCCTTCCGTGAGGCCCCCGCGCCAGAAGCGCTGCAGGACGATGATCGCGATCACCAGCGGGATGACCGAGACGAGCACCCCGCCGGTGGTGAGCTGGTAGAACTCTGGCAGACGATCGACCTGTGCTCGCCAGTTGTTGAGGCCGAGCGTGATCGGGTACAGCTTCTGGTCGGCCAGCATGATGAGCGGCAGGAAGAAGTTGTTCCAGATGCCGACGACCTGGAACAGGAACACCGTCACCAGGGCCGGGGTCAGCTGCCGGAGCACGATGGTGTGGAAGATCCGCAGCTCGCCGGCGCCGTCGATGCGCGCCTGCTCGAGGAGCGCCGTGTCGACCGAGGCGGCGGCGTACACCCGGCAGAGGAACAGCCCGAACGGGGAGACGAGGCTCGGGATGAGCACGCTCCAGTACGTGTCGGTCAGGCCCATCGTCGAGAACAGCAGGAACAGCGGCAGCGCCGTCGCGGTCCCCGGCACGAGCACGCCGCCGAGGATCGTCCCGAACACGAGCTGGCGCCCCCGGAACTCGTACTTCGCGAGCGCGTAGCCGCCGGCCGCCGCGAAGTAGGTCGCGAGGACCGCACCGACGCCCGAGTACAGGACGCTGTTGGCGATCCACCGGACGAAGATGCCGCCGTCGTACGAGAAGACCTGCTGGATGTTGCTGAACAGGGCGAACTCGCCGCCGAACCAGAACCCGTTCGTGCTGAACAGTGCGCCGGTGGTCTTCGTCGCCGCGATGACGACCCAGTAGAGCGGCACGAGGAAGTAGACCGCGACGACGACGAGGATCGCCGTCACGACGATCTGCGAGCGGGGTGAGCGGTCGAGCTTTCGACGCTGGTGCGCCGTGATCGACGTGGTGTCGACGGGCTCGGCGGCCCGCTTGGTCACCGGCGCCTCGATGGCTTCACTGGTCATCGGTCCGTTCCTTCCGTCGTCGCGACGCGACCGGACTGGAGGCCCTGGTCGGCCTGGGTGGTGACCACCGGTCGGGCGGATGCGCGCCCCTGGAGCGCGCGCCGCGCCTCCAGGCCGTCGCGCTTCGCCCGCTTGCGGCGGTCTCGCTCGTCCTTCGGCGGACGGTTCGTCAGCGCGAGGAACACGAACGACAGGACGAACGCGGCCAGCGCGATGATCACGGCCTGCGCGCTCGCGACCCCGTACTCGTTGAACGCGAAGGCGTTCGTGTACGCGGCGTAGTTCGGCGTGTACTCGGTGTCGATCGCGGGCGCGACCGTCGACAGGATCTGCGGCTCGGCGAAGAGCTGCAGCGTGCCGATGATCGAGAAGACCGTCGTGAGCACCAGGGCCGGCGCGATGAGCGGGATCTGGATGCGCCACGCGACCTGGAAGGGGCCGGCGCCGTCCATCTTCGCGGCCTCGTAGACCTCGCCGGGGATCGACTTCAGCTGCGCCACGATGATGAGCATGTTGTAGCCCGTGTAGGTCCACGTGACGATGTTCGCGATCGACCACAGCACGCTGTTCGCGCCGAGGAAGTCCGGCTGCAACCCCATCGACTGCAGCAGCGCCACGATCGGCGACAGCCCGGGCACGTAGAGGAACGACCAGAGGATCGTCGCGATGACGCCCGGGACGCCGTACGGCATGAAGTAGACCGCTCGGAAGAACGCGGGCCACCGGGCGCTGGCGGACTCGAGGAGCAGCGCGAGAATCGTGCACGCGATGATCATGACCGGCACCTGCACGATGCCGAACAGCAGCATCCGGCCGATCGACGCGACGAAGCCGGAGTCCTGCAGGGCGATCGCGTAGTTGTCGAAGCCGGCGAACCGCCCGGTGACGCCGTCCTCGCCGAACAGGCCCTCGCGGTCGACGGTGGTGAAGCTCTGGAACAGCGCGCTGATGATCGGGATGACGAAGGTCAGCACGAACAGTGCGAGGAACGGGGCGAGCAGGATCCACGGCGCGCGCTTCTGGGCGCTCGTGGCCTTGGTCGACGTGCGGAAGCCGGTCGTGCGGTCGCGGGTCGTGGTGCTCATCGTGCCGTCCTCACGCTCAGGCCCTTGTCCTTGAAGGACTGGACGATCTCCCGCTGCGCCAGCTCGACGGCGTCGGTGAGCTTCAGCCCGCCGGTGAGCTTGCGGCGGAACTGGTTCTGCAGGCTCGTGAAGGCCGACTGCGTCACGGGCGACCACGACCAGTCGAGGTTCTGCTCCTGCGCCGACGGCACGAAGACGTCCTCGTTGTAGTTCTGCCCGGAGAACCACGCCGACGGCTCCTGGCGGGCCGCGCCGATGTAGTCGGCGGCGGGTGACCAGCCGATGCCGCAGTACTTGATCATCGCGTCGACGCCCTCCTTCGAGGTGGTCATCCACGTGATGAACTCGAGCGCCTCACGTGGGTGCTTCGCGTTGGCCAGGACCGCGGCCGTCGAGCCGCCGATCGAGCTCGAGCCGTAGCCCGTGTCGCCCCAGGTCTGCATCGGCGCGACCTTCCACTTGCCCTCGCCGCCCTGCACCGACTGGATGAGGGCGTCACCCCAGCTCGCGCTCGTGACGGCGGCGATCTTCCCGCTCGCGGCGGCGGCGTACCAGCCCGGGGTGTACGCCCCGGCGCTGGTGTCGACGAGCTTCGCGTCGATGACGCCGTCGAAGAACTCGGCGACCATCATCGTCTTGTCGTCGGTCATGTCCACGACCCACTCGTCGCCGTCGGTGCGGAACCACCGGGCGCCTGCCTGCTGCACGTAGGCGGCGAACGGCGAGGCGTCGGCGACCGGGAAGACCTCGAGGTAGTTGCCGTTGCCGGTGCTCCGGACCTTGTCCGCCAGGTCGCGCCACTCGTCCCAGGTCGTCGGGGGTTCGCCGCCGGCCTGCTCGAGGATCGCGGTCTGGTAGTAGAAGCCCATCGGGCCGGTGTCCTGCGGGATGCCGTACACGCCGTCGACGAACTGCACCTGCGACCACGCGGCCTCGTCGTACTTCGACTGCACGTCCTTCGCCCCGTAGCGCGCGAGGTCGACGAGCCCGTTCGCGAGCATGAACTCCGGGATCTGCCGGAACTCGACCTGGCCGATGTCCGGGCCACCCCCGGCCGCCAGCGCCGAGTACATCTTCTGGTACCCGCCGGCGTTGCCACCGGGGATCCAGTTCGCGGTGACCTGGATGCGGGGGTTCTTCGCGTTCCACACGTCGCAGACCTTCTGCAGGTCCTTGAGCCACGCCCAGTACGTGATCTGGACGGTCCCGCTGCCGGCGGCGGCCGGCACCAGGGGTGCCTTGTTCACGTTGGTGGAACCCGGGACGGCGCACCCGGCGAGCAACCCCGCCGCGGCCGTGCCGAGCCCGAGGCCCAGCAGGTTCCTTCTCGTCATCACACGTCGGGATGGTGTCGGCGTCATTGCCTGCGCTCCGGTTCGTCGTCGGATCGGGTTCCCTGCCAGTAGAGCACGAAACCGAGCGACGCTGTGCATTCACGAAGGTTTCACGGCGACGCGTGTCGACGCCCGTGCCTGCGTGTTCGCTCCGACCTCCGAGCGCCACCAGCGCCGGGCGCGCAGCGTGGGAACCACGCAGAACACCGAAGCCGCGAGCGGCCCGACAGCGCCGTCGGCGGCACGAACGGGAGGACCGACCATGACCGATCGCGGCAGCAGCACGAACGGACCCCGCATCGACGACGAGCTCGCGCACGAGGCGCAGAGCATCGTCCAGGGGCACGGCAGCAACGCCCACGTCGAGGAGTTCCGGCAGGCCGAGGCGGTGCCCGACGACACCGACGACGCCGAGACGCTCGCCGCGTCCGGGTACGACGGCGAGGTCGAGGGCTCGTTGCAGGACGACGGGTCCGTCCTCGACGGCGGGTCCGACGCCGTCTTCACGAGCGAGACCGACGCGGACGACGTCCCGCCGAGCGGGACCGACGCGGACGGGGGCCGCTGATGGCCCAGACGACCCGCGAGGCCAGCGCCCTGCAGCCCGAGGTCGTCCAGGCGCTGCAGGCGCCGGGCACCTGGACGTGGGCGTACGTCGACGCCTCCGGCAACCGCGAGGACCCCCGCCGTCTCGCCGCACTCCAGCGCCGGACCGTCTCGGACGCGCTCCGCGAGCAGGGGACGTCCGACCGGGCGGTCCGGGTCGTCGAGGACGAGCTCGCCGAGCAGCCCGGCGCCCCCGCACCGGTCGCGCGCTACGTGCTCGTCCGCGACGACGAGCTCGTGCTCAGCGAGGTGCTGCCGGGCCACCTGCACGGCCAGGAGTCGGTCGGGACCGGAGCGGTGCCCGACCTGCTGCCCCTGCTCGCCCACCGGCCGTTCGACCTGCCCTTCCTGGTCGTCACCGTCGGCCGCGAGGGCGGCGGCTTCCGCAGCTACCGCCTCGGGCACGCCCCGACCGGCGCGGCCGAGGACGAGCAGCGCATCCAGGGCCGGACCGACACCCTGCACAAGGCGAAGTCCGGCGCCGGGTGGAAGCAGCCGCACTGGCACCAGCACGCCGAGGAGATCTGGAAGCAGACCGCGGGCGAGGTCGCCGCGTCGATCGAGGAGGCCGTCCGCGCGACGTCGCCGCGACTCGTCGTCGTCGCGGGGGACATCCGGGCCCGGGAACTGCTGCGCGGCGAGCTCTCGACGTCCACCCGCGCGCTCGTCACCGAGGTCGCGGTCGACCCCCGCGCCGACGACGCGTCCGAGAAGGCGCTCGTGCAGCACGTCGACCTGGCGCTCGCGCGGATCCTGGCGTCGCACCGGCACGACGTGCAGGACCTGCTCCGGACGCACGAGGGCCGCGGCGACAACGAGAGCGTCAGCGGGCTCGGCGCGGTGGTCTCGGCGCTCCAGCAGGCGCAGGCCGCCGTGGTCGCGCTCGACGCCGGCGCGCTCGGCGATCGCACGCTCCTGGCGCTCGACGCCGCACCGTGGGTGGCGACCGCGCCCGAGCAGGCCGCGGGGGCGACGGTCCTCGGACCGGTGCCCGCCGTGTGCGCCCTCGTGCGCGCGGTGGTGCTCACCGACGCCGAGCTCGTCCTGGTGAACGCGGCGTCGCTGCCGAGCGGTGCCCCGGCGTCCGCGCTCCTGCGCTGGCCGGTCGGCCCCGCCGTGCCCGCCTGACCTGCCGCCGGGACCTTCCGCCCGCCGGCGTACCCGGTCTCTCCGGGCGTACCTGGCCGGTTCGGGCGTACCTGGTCGTTCCGAACGACCAGGTACGCCCGTTCCCGCCTTCCACCGCGGCCGTTCTGGGAACGAACGGGCGGGAGTCAGTCGTGGGAGCGATCGGCGCGCGGGACGATCGGCAACGCCAGCAGGGGCAGCGCCGCCACGATCGCGAAGGACGCCGCGAAGCCGAGCACCCCGACGAGCGCACCGACGCCCGGTCCGACGGCGCTCGCCGCGAGGAACTGCCCGGTGTTCTGGGTCCCGAGCGCCCGCCCCGACCACGATGGCCCGGCGGCCTCGGCCACCGAGGTGTACGCCAACCCGTTGTCCGCCACCGTGACGCTCGTCGCGACGACGAGGAACACCGCCGCCGCTCCCCAGTGCGACACGTCGACGAGTGCGAGCACGCCCATCACCACCGCCGCGGCGACCGCCACCAGCCGGAGCGGTCCGACGCGCGACCCGGCGCGGTCGCTCCACGCGCCGACCAGGATCCGCCCCACGGCACCGACGAACTGCGACGCCCCGACCAGGAGGCCCGCCGCGGGTGTCGACCAGCCGAGGCCGACGAGCCAGACGAGTCCGTAGGTCGAGAGCGTGAACTGCGGGACCACGAGCAGCACGGACACCGCGTGGACCCGCCAGAGGAAGCCGGACGTCCGGTACGGGTTCGCGGCCCGGACGGTGCTCGTGCCCTCGGCTCGCGGTGCTCGAGGGGGATCGGTGATGCCGACGGCGCACAGCACGGTGAGCACGGCGCACAGCACGAAGGGCAGGACGAGCGCGGTGCGGATGCCGTGCGTCTCGGTGAGCACCGGGACCGTGACCGCCGCGAGCGTCACCCCGAGCGGCTGCGACATCTGCCGGATGCCCATCGCCAGTCCGCGGCGCTCCTTCGGGAACCAGCCGACCACGACCCGTCCGCTCGCGGCGTTCGTCGAGGCGCTCGTCATCCCCGCGGCGAGGAAGGCGATCCCGAGCAGCAGCGGGTCGCCGGCGCTCACCCAGGCCGCCACGACCGCGAGGGTGGTGAGCGCCAGACCGCCCGCGATGACGACGCGTTCACCGACCCGGTCGGTCACCGCGCCCCAGGCGATGAGCGTCAGGACGAGGCCGATCGTCGGGGCGGCGGCGAACAGTCCGGCCGACGCGAAGGGCATGCCCCCGGCGAGCAGGTGCGGGATGAGCAGCGCCGGAGCGGAGACGACCAGGGTGCCAGCGGCCTGCGCGGCCACCCCGAGCCCGAGCATCGTCCAGGCGCGCCGCGGGACGGTCGTCGCGGCAGCAGCGGTGGTCGGCGGCACGGGTCCCGTCCTGGGTGCGGTTGGTGTACCACGACGGTATACCAACCGTCACCCAGCCGCACTATGCTGGTCCGCCGTGACCGAGACGACCGAGAACGCCGTGCCCGTGTCGCAGACGAGCCAGCTCTACGACAACCTGCGCGAGGCGATCCTGACCCTCGACATCGCGCCCGGCGAGCGGATCTCCGAGCGCGGCCTCGAGGGTCGCTTCCACGCGTCGCGCACGCCCGTCCGAGCCGCGCTGTCGCGCCTCGAGCGCGAGGGGCTCATCCTGCACGAGGGGCGCTCGTGGACGGTCACGCCGATCGACCTCGACGAGATCGCGTCGCTCGCGGAGCTCCGCGGTGTGCTCGAGCCCGCAGCGGCACGACTCGCCGTCCAGCGCGCGTCCGCCGAGCAGCTCGACGAGGTCCGCGCACACCTCGACGGCCTGCGGGGGAGCCCCGACCGCGAGACGGGCATCCGGATGGGGTCGACGTTCCACCTCGACCTGGCCGCGCTCGGCGGGAACCGGTTCGTCACCGATGCCATCGCCGACGCCCTGACCCGCCTCGAGCGCACCCGGTGGATCGAGGTGCGCACCGCTGCGGCCCGCGAGGCCGCGTGGGAGGAGCACAGCGCCGTCCTCGACGCCGTCCGTGCCGGGGACGCCGACCGGGCTGCCGAGCTGCTCGCGGCGCACGTCGCGGGCACGAACGACCGCCTGCTCGCGTGGATCGGGCAGGAGCGCCGACGCCTCCGTGGCGCGGGCATGGCGATCGTCGGGAGCACCGGACTGCTCGCCGAGGCGGAGCAGGCCGAACCCGTCGGCCGCTGACCGCTCCGCCCAGCCGGGCGCTGACCGCAGCAGGCTGCACGCGGCCGGCGCCCGCTCCCGCGGGATCAGCCCCTCGTCGAAGGTTCCTCGGACCCGTCGATGTCCTGGGCGGCGTCGGCCGCTCCGTGCCGGGTGTGGTCGAGGAGTGCGTCGCGCACCTCGGCCTCGTCGGTGGTGAGTCGGATGGCGTGCTTGCTGCCGGACCGCGTCGACTGGGACATCGTGTTCCTCCTGTGTGCGTGGGCATCGGGTGGTGATGCGCTTCCTCACGGGACGTTCTGAGGTCGCCCCAGTGTGCGCCCGCCCGCCCGGGGCGCGCAAGCACCACCGCCGACCTGTGGAGGGATCGGTCCCGGGGCCGTGCCTAGGATGGTCCGGCCGCGCACGGGTGCGGCGGACGGACGGACGTCGGAGGGGAGGCGCGGCATGAGCGGGCAGCGCACCGCACCGCCCACGGTCTACGACGTCGCCTCCGAGGCCGGCGTCTCGATCGCCACCGTCTCCCGCGTGCTCCGCACGCCGGACGCCGTCCGCGAGGGCACCCGCGACCGCGTCCAGGCGGCGATCCGGACCCTCGGCTACGTGCCGTCCGGCAACGCCAGGGCACTCGCCGGCAAGCGCACCGGCGTGGTCGGACTCCTGCTGCCCGGGTTCGACGTCGTGCCGGACGAGCGGCCCGACCTCGTGACCGACGGCGGCGTCCGCGTGGTCGACGACCGCCGGCACGTCACCCAGCCGTTCTCGTCGAACCTGTACTTCGACGAGGTCCTCCGCGGCGCGGAGACCGAGGCGTGGCAGCGCGGCCTCGCGCTCATGGTCGCCGCCGGCCGAGGGTCCTCGCGGGACGTCATCGTGAACGACGTCGCCGGCCGGGTGGACGGCCTCGCGGTGCTCGCGCAGACCGTGCCCGACGACCTGCTCGAGCACGTGGCCCGACGCATCCCGGTCGTGGTCCTCGCCGACGACCGGCGCTCGCACGGGTTCGACTCCGTGAGCGTGGATAATGCCGCGGGCATGCGGACCCTCGCGTCGCACGTGATCGGGCGGCTCGGCATCCGGTCGCTGGCGTACGTCGCGGGCCCGATCGACTCCCCGGACGACATCGAGCGCTCGGCGGGGTTCCGTCAGGCGCTGGCGGACCACGAGGTGCCGCCGTCCGCGGTCCGGACCGTGCACGGAGACTTCGGTCGGGTCCGCGCACGGGAGCTCGCCGCGGTGCTCTTCGAGGGACCCGAACTCCCGCGCGCCGTGATCTGCTCGAACGACCAGTCCGCGCTCGGTGTGCTCGACGCCGCCGGTGCCCGCGGGCTCCGCGTGCCGGAGGACGTCGTCGTCACCGGCTTCGACGGCATCGACGCGGGGCGGTTCTCGGCGCCGCCGCTGACCACCGTGCACCAGCCGATGGGGGAGCTCGGGCGCGCGGCGGTCCGGGCGATCGTCGACCGCTTCGAGCGCCCGGAGGGAGCGCCGCGTGCGGTGCGGCTGCCGGTCGAGGTGCTGCTGCGGGAGAGCTGCCCGCCGGTGCTCTAGCGACGGTGCACGGCTCGTCCGCCGGTCGCTGCCAGGCCGGCCACCCGCCGTCTCGGAACGGGAACCTCGTGTTGCGCGACGTGATGTAAGCGCATACATTGGGGCGCAGCACCCACTCGACACGGAGGTCGACCGAGCAATGACGCTTCCCCCACAGCGCACGCAGCACGGCCCGCGCCGCCGCGGCCGGCTGCTGACCGCGCTCGCCGGCATCGCCGTCGTGGCCCTCGCCGCCACCGGCTGCAGCATCCAGGTCCGTTCGGAGCCGGACCCGAGCATCGGCAAGGACACGATGCTCATCAACGCGGACCGCGGCAACCCGCTGTTCGACCGCAACTTCAACCCGTACATCCCGAATGCCCGTACCGCGAGCAAGTGGATGTACGAGCCCCTCATCGAGATCAACCCGCTCGACGGCAAGGGCACCCCGTGGCTCGCGAGCTCGTGGGACCTGCCGGACGCCCGGACGATCGACATGACGATCCGGAAGGGCGTCGAGTGGTCCGACGGCACGCCGTTCACGCCCGAGGACGTCCTCTTCACGTTCGACCTGCTCAAGAAGTTCCCCGCCATGGACGTCAAGGGCGCCTGGCAGCACATCGACCGGATCGAGCGGGACGGCGACCACCTGGTCTTCCACCTCGAGGGCGAGGACGTCCCGAGCCTCAACATCATCGGCGCGACGTACATCCTCCCCGAGCACCACTACGGCGGGGTGCAGGACCCGGTCACCTGGCGCGACCCGAACCCGGTCGGCACCGGCCCGTTCGTGCTCGGCAACTACTCCGACCAGCAGTACTCGATGGACAAGAACCCGACGTACTGGCAGGCCGACGAGATCGCGATCGAGCACCTGGTCCTGCCTGCGACGAACACGCAGCTGGACACCGTCACCCGTGGCTACGACTGGGCGTACTCGTTCATCTCGGACGTCAAGGGCACCTGGGGTGCCGCGTCCGACACGAACCAGTGGTGGTTCCCGGCCGGCGGCGTGATCGGGCTCATCCCGAACCTGACGAAGGCGCCGTACGACGACGTCAACGTCCGCAAGGGCATCTCCTACGCACTCGACCGCGACGGCATCGCCGAGACCGCTTCCGAGGGCAACCTCAGTGCCGCGGGTCAGACCGGCCTGATCCTGCCGAACCAGGAGCAGAACCTCGACCCGTCGATCCCCGACAGGGGGATGATCACGCAGGACACCGACCGGGCCCTCGCCGAGTTCGCGAAGTCCGGCTACGAGCGGCAGGGCGGCAAGCTCGTCAAGGACGGCAAGCAGCTCGAGATCAACCTGATGACCGCGAACGGCTACTCGGACTGGCTCCGCGCTGCGCAGCAGGTGCAGCGCGACCTCGGGAAGATCGGCGTGAAGGTGCAGATCCAGGCACCGCAGCCCGCCGGCTACCAGCAGAACATCAACAACGGGAAGTTCGACATGGCGATGGGCGGCATGGGGAACGGCGACGTCTTCCAGGCCTACAACTCCCTGCTGTCGAGCGACTTCTACCAGCCGGTCGGCAAGTCGACGGTGAACAACTTCGAGCGCTACCGGAACGCGGACACCCAGAAGCTCCTCGACGAGTACCGCGGGACGACCGACCGTGCCGAGCAGCAGCGCATCCTCAACCAGCTGCAGGCGATCGTGTACGACGACCTGCCCGTGATCGGCATGTACTACGGCGGCCTCTGGGGCCTGTTCAACACCGGCAAGTTCGTCGGATGGCCGAGCGCGGAGGACCCGTACATGGCGCCGCAGAACTACGACTCGGCTCCGCTGCTCATCTTCACGAAGCTCCGACTCCGTGACAGCGCCGCAGGCAAGGCGATCCTCGAAGAGACGAAGCACCAGCAGAAGGAGGCAGGCAAGTGAAGTACGTCCTCCAGAAACTCGTCCTCTTCGTCCTGACCCTCTGGGCCGCGGTCACGCTGAACTTCGTGCTCCCGCGCCTCATGCCGGGCAGCCCGTCCGACGCGGCGCTCGCCAAGCTCAGCCAGAACGGCCCAGTCACCGACGCCACGAAGAAGGCCATCGAGGCTCAGCTCGGCGTCCCCTCCGGCAACCTGTGGGACCAGTACGTCAGCTACCTGCACCAGGTCGTCACCCTCGACTTCGGCACGAGCTACACGTTCTACCCGCAGCCGGTCGGCGACCTGGTCGGCCGGGCCCTGCCCTACACGCTCGTGCTCGTCGGGACGGTCACGGTCCTCGCGTTCGTGATCGGCACGCTGATCGGCGTCGCGGCCGCCTGGAAGCGCGGCACCTGGCTCGACTCGCTCCCGACCCTGTCGGGCTCGTTCATGTCGACGTTCCCGTACTTCTGGACCGCACTCCTGCTGCTGTTCTTCCTCGGCTACGTCCTGCACTGGTTCCCGACGACCGGGGCGTCGTCCGCGACGAGCGTCCCGGGCTGGAACGGCACCTACATCGGCGACGTCCTGCGGCACGCGGTCCTGCCGGCCGTGACGATCCTCGTGACGAGCCTGGGCGGCTGGATCATCGGCATGCGCAACGCGATGATCAACACCCTCGGTGACGACTACGTCACCTTCGCCGAGGCGAACGGCCTCCGCGGTCGCACGGTCGCCGTCCGGTACGCCGCGCGCAACGCGATCCTGCCGAACCTGACCGGCTTCGGCCTGGCGCTCGGCGGCGTGGTCGGCGGCTCGGTGCTGGTCGAGCAGGTGTTCGGCTACCCGGGCATCGGCTACCTGCTGTTCAACGCCGTGATCGGGCAGGACTACCCGCTCATGCAGGCCCTCTTCCTGATGATCACCGTGTCGGTGCTCATCGCCAACTTCATCGTGGACGTCCTCTACGGCGTCCTGGACCCGAGGACGCGCCGATGACGACCAACTCGCGATGGGCGGCGTGCTCTGCCCACAACCACCACCCGAGGACTCGACGATGAGCACTGTCGCAGTGAGAACACAAGAACAAGCCGCCCCGTCCAAGTGGCGCGCCGCCGCCCGCCAGTTCGGCGTCGTCTGGAGCAACACCAAGGCCCGCATCGGCCTCTGCATCCTCGCCTTCTTCGTCCTCGTGGCGATCGCCGCCCCGTTCCTCGCCCCCTACGGCGCGAGCCAGAACGGCTTCGCACGGAACGCCGACGCCACCTGGGCGCACTGGATGGGCACCACCGCCGCCGGCGAGGACGTCCTCTCCCAACTGATCTACGGCGCCCGGGTCTCCGTGCTCGTCGGTGCGGTCGCGGGCTTCCTGTCGACCCTCGTCGCCGTCGCGATCGGCCTGAGCTGGGGCTACATCCGCGGCTGGGTCGCCGAGGTCATCGGCTTCATCGTGAACCTGTTCCTCGTCATCCCCGGTCTGCCCCTGATGATCGTCATCGCGGCCTACCTGCAGAACGGCGGCATCACGGTGATCATCGCCGTGATCGTCGTCACCGGCTGGGCCTGGGGTGCGCGCGTCCTCCGCAGCCAGACGCAGTCCCTCCGGAGCCGCGACTTCGTCACCGCGGCACAGTTCTCCGGCGACGGCGCGACGCGCATCGTCTTCCGCGAGATCCTGCCGAACATGACGTCCCTGATCGTCGGCAGCTTCTTCGGTGCGGCCACGAGCGCGATCCTGGCCGAGGCGGGGCTCGAGTTCCTCGGCCTAGGGGACTCGTCGATCGTCAGCTGGGGCACCATCCTCTACTGGGCGCAGAACTCGAACGCGCTGCTCACCGGCCAGTGGATCCTGCTGTTCGCCCCCGGTCTCTGCATCGCCCTCCTGGCGATGAGCCTGACCCTCATCAACTTCGGCGTCGACGCCGTGTCCAACCCGCGGTTGCGCGAGGGCGCGCGCCGCAAGCGCAAGGAGGTCACCGCATGAGCGGTGCAACCACCGACGGCCTGGAGGCGCGGGACGGCGCCGCCACGCGCCTCCCGTCCGACACGACCCAGCAGGACGTCCTGCTCGACGTCCGCGACCTGTCGGTCGTCTACGAGTCGGCCGGCCAGACGGCCGTCCAGGCCGTCGACCACGTCTCCTTCCAGCTGCGCAAGGGCGAGTTCGTCGGCCTGGTCGGCGAGTCCGGCTCGGGCAAGTCGACCCTCGGCTACGCGCTGACCCGGCTGCAGAAGCCGCCGGCGCGCACCAACGGCGGCAGCATCGTCTTCGGCGGGGCGGACATCCGTGACCTCGACGACGAAGCGCTCCGCCAGCAGCGCCAGGGCGGCTTCGCGATGGTCCTGCAGTCCGGCATGAACGCGCTCAACCCGGTGCGCACGATCCGCAACCACTTCATCGACGTCTTCCGGGCGCACGGGCACGTGCCGCGCGAGCGGTGGGACGCCCGGATGCGGGAGCTGATCGGCAAGGTGAAGCTGCCGGAGACGATGCTGGCGCGCTACCCCGGGGAGCTCTCCGGCGGCATGCGGCAGCGCGTCTCGATCGCGATCGCGCTGTCGCTCGAGCCGCAGCTCATGGTGTTCGACGAGCCGACCACGGCGCTCGACGTCCTCGTGCAGCACGCCGTGATGGACACGATCATCGAGCTGCAGCGCTCCGAGGGCTTCACGGCGATCCTGATCAGCCACGACCTCGGCATCGTCCTCGAGGCCACCGAGCGCGTGCTCGTCATGCACGAGGGGCGGATCGTCGAGGACGGCCGCTCGCTCGAGGTCCTCCGTGACCCGCAGGACGACTACACGAAGATGCTGTTGTCGCACTACGCCGACCCGCGTGCTTCGGTCGTGAGCCTGCCGGGGTTCCCGGATCGGTCACTGCGCGGCACGGACCAGACCCGGCAGGAGACGACGTCGTCGTTCGCCACCGTCGGGTCGCGTGAGCGCAGCGCCGCGAAGAACCCGATCGTCGTCGACCACCTCGTCAAGACGTACCCGGCGCCCCGCCGCGGTGAGCAGCCCGTGCAGGCCGTCCGCGACGTGTCGTTCACCCTCGAACCCGGGCAGTCGCTCGCCCTGGTCGGCCAGTCCGGCTCGGGCAAGTCGACCATCGCGAAGATGCTCACCGGCGTCGAGCAGCCGACGAGCGGGACCGTCCGGTTCGGCGACACCGACGTGGCGAAGCTCGGGAGGCGCGGCCTGCAGGACCTGCGCTCCGAGGTGCAGATGGTGTTCCAGGACCCGTACGCGGCGCTCAACCCGCTGCACACGGTGGAGTACATCCTGTCCCGACCGATCGCGAACTACACCGGACTCCGCGGGCGCGATGCCCGACGCCGGATGCTCGAGATCCTCGAGACCGTGGGCCTGACGCCCGTCGAGCAGTTCGCGCAGAAGCTCCCGCACCAGCTCTCCGGCGGGCAGCGGCAGCGCGTGGTCATCGCCCGGGCGCTCGCGAGCGACCCGCAGGTGATCATCGCGGACGAGCCGGTGTCGATGCTCGACGTCACGCTGCGCGCCGGCGTGCTCGCGCTGCTCGAGGACCTGCGGGAGCAGTGGGGCGTCTCGCTCCTCTACATCACGCACGACCTGCTGAGCGCCCGGCTCATCACCGACGACGTCATGGTGCTGCACGACGGCGCCGTGGTCGAGCGGGGCCGCACGGCCGAGGTGCTGCAGCACCCACAGGACGACTACACGGTCGCGCTGCTGGACGCGGTGCCGAACCCGCGGCGGACACTGCTCGCATGACGTTCCCCGCTGTTGCTCCCTTCGGCCACCTCCCCACACCCGCGGGTGTCGACGTCGTCGGCATCGACCTGCCCGTCGGTCGGCTCACCGCCTACCGGGTCGTCCCGAACGGACCCTCGAAGGGCACCGTCCTGATCGTCCCCGGGTACACCGGGTCGAAGGAGGACTGGCGCACGTTCATGCCGCTCCTCCGGGAGGCCGGTTGGACCGCGGTCGCGATCAGCCGCCGCGGCCAGGCCGACTCGGTGGCGCCGACCTCGCCGTCCGACTACTCCCTCGACGAGGAGGCGGCCGACGTCGTCCGGGTCGCGGCGCTGCTCGACGACGGCGCGCCCGTGCACCTGATCGGGCACTCGCTCGGCGGGGTCATCGCCCGCGAGGCCGCGATCGCGTCCCCGCAGTCCTTCCGGTCGGTCGTGCAGTTCTGCTCCGGCCCGTACGGCTGGCCCTACCGCAAGGTCACCGAGCTGACGATCCTGCACGACACCGGCGGGAACAACCGGCAGCTGTTCGACTCGACGAACCCCCTGTGGGCGTACCGGCCCGACGAGGAGCTCCCCGACGACGTCCGGATGGTCCGCGACCGCTTCGACGCGACGAGCCCGATGAGCGTCGTCGCCGGCGGGCACATCCTCGAGGACCACACCGACTCGTCCGCCGAGCTCCGCGCGACCGGGCTCCCCGTCCTCGTGGCGCACGGTGAGTGGGACGGCGCCTGGCCGATCCCGTGGCAGCGGCAGATGGCCGAGGACACCGGCGCCCGCTACGAGGTCGTCCCCACGAGCTACCACGGCCCCCACGTCGAGAACCCGGCCGCGACCATCGCGCTCTTCGACGACTTCTTGTCGGCGCACTGACGTCGGCGCACGGAAAGGACCCATCATCACCACGCTGCAGTTCCCCGACGGCTTCCTCTGGGGTGCCGCCACCGCCGCCCACCAGATCGAGGGCAACAACGTCAACGCGAACTGGTGGGCGCACGAGCACGAGCCCGACACCACCATCGTCGAACCCTCCGGCGACGCCGCGGACAGCTACCACCGGTACCGCGAGGACATCCGCATCGCCGCCGACCTCGGCCTGAACTCCTACCGGTTCAGCATCGAGTGGGCGCGCATCGAGCCCGAGCGCGGCTTCGTCTCCCGCGCCGAGGTCGACCACTACCGCCGCATGGTCGAGGCCTGCCACGAGGCCGGCATCGAACCGATCGTCACGCTCATGCACTTCACCGTGCCGCGCTGGTTCGAGCGCGACGGCTTCTGGCGCGCGCCCGACGCCGCCGACCTGTTCGCCCGCTACACCGAGGCCGCGCTCCCCGTCGTGCAGGACGGCGTCCGCTACGTCTGCACGATCAACGAGCCGAACATCGCGGCGATGCTCGCCGGGGGAGAGGACGCGGCGAACCTCGTGGCGTACGGCCTGCCGAACCCCGACCTGCACGTGGCGGACCAGCTGCTCGCGTCGCACCGGCGCTCCCGCGAGGTCCTGTCGCAGGTCCCCGGCCTGCAGTCCGGCTGGACCATCGCGACGCAGGCGTTCCGCGCGAACGGTGAGCCCGGGTCCGAGGAGATGCTCCGCGAGTACGGCTACCCGCGCGACGACTGGTACCTCGAGCAGGCCGCCGGTGACGACTTCCTCGGGGTGCAGGCCTACACGCGCACGTTCATCGGCGCCACCGGTCCGGTGCCGGTCGCGGAGGACGTCGAAACGACCCTGACCGGGTGGGAGTTCTACCCGGAGGCCTCGGCCGACGGACTCCGCAGCGCGTGGGAGCTGTCCGGCCACGTCCCGCTGATGATCACCGAGAACGGCATCGCCACCGCCGACGACTCCCGCCGGATCGCCTACACGCAGGGCGCCCTCGAGGGCATCCACCGCTGCATCGAGGACGGCATCGAGGTGCTGGGCTACCAGCACTGGTCGCTCCTCGACAACTACGAGTGGGCCTCCGGGTACCGGCCGACCTTCGGGCTCGTGGCGTGGGACCGCGAGACCTTCGCGCGGACGCCGAAGGACTCGGCGCGCTGGTACGGGAAGGTCGCGCAGGCGAACGCGCTCGAGACGCGGCGCGACTGACGCGACCCCCGACGCGACCCTGTGACGGACGGGAGGCCCGTGGCGGGTCCGCCACGGGCCTCCCGTCCGTCGCGGACTCCGGAGACATCGGTGAGCGTCGTCGGAGCCGCGTCCGCGTGGCCGCCGAAGTTCCGGCGCATGCTGTCGTACCGCCGTGCCCTCGGTGTGCTCCGCTGCCCGGATACGACCGGATGCGTGTCATGCATCCGCGGATCGATGATCGCGGGCCGCATAGGCGCGGATCAGGCGACGACGGAGGAATCGACCCACCGGGCGGTCGATGCAGCGGTGTACTGCGATGCCCAGGCCGACGGATGCGACGACCGACACCACGACGACGGGGAGCCACGGGACCTGACGTACGCCGAACCACCCGAGGGCGCGCGGGAGCACCTGGGCGACGAGCGGGTGGGTGAGGTACAAGGCGAAGGCGCTGTCCCCGCACATCACCACCCAGTCGGGAAGCCTCGAGCCGTACCGCCGCTCGACGGACACCACGAGTGCGAAGGTGATCGTCAGGAGCGCGAAGACGACGGCCGAGACGGCGGCAGGGCCGGATCGGACAACTCCGATCGCGATGATCAGTGCTGTCAGCGCCGAGCAGGTCGCGATCGGGGCGAGGACCTGGCCGGATCGGACAGCCCGCGCGATCGACATGCCCGCGACCAGGAAGAGGACGAGGGGATTCGCGTAGAACCAGATCGCACTGCCCTCGTCCGGTCGCCATGCGGCGAGGATCGCGAAGAGCACCAACACCGCTGAGACGGAGCGCACCGGATCGATCCGGACCGCCATGGCTGCCGTGACCAGGAAGTAGAACGCTGCTTCGAAGACCAGGGTCCACTCGACGCCCCACAGCATCGGGGCGATGCCGTGCTGACCGCGGGACGGCACGAGCAAGAACGACGTGAGGACGCGGACCGGAGTGAGCGCGCCGTCGAACATGGCACCGGGCACGACGACGGCCGCGATGATCTTGGTGGTCGTCATCAGCCAGGCGAGCGGCAGGATCCGGATCGCGCGTCGGAGGGCGAAGGTCTGCCAATCCGGCTCACGGCCGGAGTCGATGACGAGGACGACGACGAAGCCGCTGATCAAGAAGAAGACAGAGACGCAGACATCGCCCAGGAGTGCGCTCGACGGCGCTTGTGCGCCGGAGCCGGCGTCGCGGTTGACCCAGTAGCACGCATGAAGGGCGACGACGAGGAGTGCGCTCAGAAAACGGAGCGCTTGCACACCTCGGTAGGTCGTGGACGGCGCTTCAGTGGCGGGGGGGATGAGCACCCACCCAGTTTGCCGCCCGAGAGTTCCAGCGCAAGACATTTCACATGCCTGTGGATTCATCCTCCCGCTGCGGAGAGTCACTCGTGATCACGGCGCGCAGGAGCAGTTCCGTGCCGCGAGCGCCGCGCTCGCGTGCGATGTCGAGCGCCGTGCGGCCGGCCGCGTCCCGCAGGTCGACATCGGCTCCGCGTTCGAGGAGCGCCTCGGCTGCACTCCGTCGGTCGAACCAGGTGGCAGCGTGCAGCGGCGCCAGCCCCCAGCGCGGGTCGAGATCGTCGATGCCGGACGACGCGGAAGTGAACCCGTCCAGTTCGAGTGAGAGTCCGCCGATGTCACCGTGCGCCGCCGCGCGCACCGCGGGGGAGGCCCACTCCACCCAGCCGTCCGGCACCGGCCCGTGCCAGCCGTGTGGTGGCCGTCCCTCCAGCTCGGACCAGGCCGCTCCGTCGACGGGACAGACCTCGATCGCCACATCGCGGAAGTGCACCGCTAGTTCACCCGTCGGCGAGACCAGCAGACGGAGCTCCCAGACGTCCGCGTCCACGTGTGCGATCTCGCCTCGTGAGACCTGCACGTCGCCCGAGAGCAGAGCGAGTGACTCGATGTCCTCCGGCTCCAGCACTGCGCGGGAGAACCGCAGCGTGACCCTGGCGTGGTTCCACCGGCGCCACAGTCCGTCCGGGGTGTCGAGCACCTCGTCCGTCCGGACCACCACGGTCGCGTGCAGGGTCTGCCCCGGCGCCGAGCCCGCGCCGGCGGCGTCATCGGGGACACCGCTGACCTGCCACTCGGCGAACCGAGCCTCGTTCCAGGTGATCGATGCGAGAGCCGCGACCGAGGGCGGTGCGTCGACGATCAGACGGGCGAGGTACTGCGGGTACCCCTCGACGTCCTCGAGTGAGACGTACCCGGCCGCGGGCCAACCCACTCGACTCCATCGCACTGTTCGAGGCTACCGGGCGTCGCTGCTCCCGAGGGACCTGGGTGGCAGGAGCAGCGACGCGTGGCGGGGGAACGGTCAGCGCTCCTGCTGCTCGACGGTGTTGTCCTGCCCGATGTCCTGGACGGTGCTCTCGCCCCCGTGGGTGATCGTGTTCCGACTGCCGGGGACGATGATCTCCTTCGCCGACGCTGCATGGACGATGACGCCGTCGCCCTCGACCACGAGCTTCGACACCGCGCCGAGCTCGATCGTCGAACCTGGCGTCGCTGCGCCCACGATGGAGACGCGGTCGCAGTCGAGGGAGAACTCGTCGTCAGCAGGGAGATCGGAAGCGAGGATCCGAGCGACTCCGTCCTTGCAGACGTTGTACTCCGTCGACGGCGAACGGGTCGGTGCGGGGGACGTGGACTTCGACGCCTTGTCGTTCGTCGCGGCACCCGAGCAGGCGGTGAGCGTCGCCGCGAGTGCGAGACCGAGGGACAGGGCGACGAGTGTGTTCTTCGTGGACATGGGCTCTCCTTGTGTCGTGGTGCTTCAGTTGGGTGGTGGGGTCAGGGTGTCCGACCGGATCGGGAAGGGTCCTCGTGGTACGTGGTGTAGGCCCCGTAGGAGTCGGACCCCTTGCGGGAGGCCTTGCTCATGACCAGCCCGAGCGTCGCCGCACGAGCGTTCGACAGGGCCTGGAGTGCGCTGGCGACCTGGTGGCGGCTGGCTCGTGCTGCTGCGATGACCAACACGGCGCCGTCGGTGATGCGGCTGAGCACCGCGGCATCCGTCACGGGGAGCAGCGGTGGTGCATCGAAGATCACCGTGTCGAAGTCGGCCGCGAGTTGCTCGACCAACTTCGACATCGCGAAGCTCCCGAGCAGCTCGCTGGGGTTCGGCGGGACCTGCCCGGCGGGCAGGATCCTGAGTCCGCCGAGCCCCCACGGGAGCATGACGTCCTCGAGTTCCGTCCGTCCGAGGAGGACGTCGGTCAGGCCTGCCGAGCCCTCCAAGCCCATCAACGCCGCGACGCGGGGGCGACGGAGGTCGGCGTCGACCAGTGCGACGCGTCTACCGTTCTCGCTCATCGCGATCGCGAGGTTCGCCGCGATGGTGCTCTTGCCTTCGCCGGCGAGGGCCGAGGTGATGGTCAGTGTTCGTGTCGGGCTCTGCAGATCGATGAACTGGACGTTGGTCCGGAGGGCTCGGAAGGCCTCGGCGACGGGGTTGCGCGGATCGGCGTGCACGACGAGCGGTCGACGTTCGAGCGACGGTTCGACGCTGATCGTCCCGAGCAGCGGCGCATCTGACACCTGCTCGAGGTCGCTGATCGTTCGCAGCCTGGTGTCCAGGGCCTGGAGGACGAGGGCACCCCCGGTGCCTGTCGTGAGGCCGGCGACCAGTCCGAGGAGGACGTTGACGACGAGGCCCGGCGTTGCGGCGGCACTGGGCGTCTCCGCGGGCTGGATGACCTCGGGGCGCACCAGCGAGGTGCCGCCATCGACCGGTTTCTCGAGGCGCTCCGTCACCACGTCGATGAACGAGCGGGCCACCGCGTCGGCGATGTGCTGCGCCGTCTTCGGTTCGGGGTCCCGCACGGTGATGTCGACGAGCACGCTGTTCGCGGGGGAGAACGCGGTGATCTGCTCCGCGAGTTCCTCGACGTCCTGTTCGAGACCGAGGTCCTCGATGACCGGTTCGAGCACGCTCGCACTG
Organism: Curtobacterium sp. ME26; assembly: GCF_903970945.1. NCBI lineage: Bacteria > Bacillati > Actinomycetota > Actinomycetes > Micrococcales > Microbacteriaceae > Curtobacterium > Curtobacterium sp. ME26. The sequence continues at coordinate 24,384 of NZ_CAJCKG010000012.1, read as the reverse complement.
GTGATCACCGCGAGGTAGGAGGTGACCTTCTGCTGTGCGGCATTGTTCCCCTGCGCGAGTTGCGTCACGTCTGTGCCCGATGGCTCCACGGCCACGAAGAGTTCTGTGATCGCGTCGTACTGCGGGGTCGATACCCACGTCCAACCCCCTCCGAGGAGTGCCCCGAGGAGCGTCGCGATGGCGACCAGGGCTCGGGAGCGACGGAGCGCGCGGGCGATGTCGGTGAAGGTCAAGGGGGACTCCGATCGTGGATGACGACCGTATCAGTATATCACATGTGTTATGCGAACGAGTGATCGGCGGACGGCCCGTGGGAGGGCCGTCCGCCGATGGACTCAGTTCGCGGGGCTCAGCGTGATCGTGTTGGAGTCACTGAACGTCCCGTCCGCGCGCTTCTGGGTCGCGGTGAGGTTGTACACGGCGCTCGGTCCGATGTTGTCGCTGTAGGACCACTTCCCGCGGCTGTCAGCCTGCGTCGTCCCGAACGGTCCCCAGTCGGCGCTGATCGTGATCTCTGCCCCGGGCGCGGAGGTGCCGGAGATCGTGGTCCAGGCGCCGGGCACGTAGGTGCCGCTCGGGGTGTCGATCACCACCGGAGCATCAGCAGGCACCACGGGCTTCAGCGTGATCGTGTTCGACGTGCTCGAGGTCCCGTCCGTCCGCTCCTGACGTGCCGTCAGGATGTACTCGGCAGAAGGGCCGAGGTCACCCCAGAAGGTCCAGGAACCGTTGTCGTCCGCGGTCACCGTCGGCTCCAGCGGGCCCCAGCTCGCGTTCAGGGTGATGACGGCGTTCGGGCTGGAGGTGCCGGAGACCTTCGTCTGGCCGTCCGGGTTGTACGTGCCGCTCGGCGTGTCGATCACGACGGGCGATGACTGGTCGGCCTCGGGCTTGAGCACGATCGTGTTCGACTTGCTCGTGGAGCCGTCGCCGCGGGTCTGCGTCGCCGTCAGCTCGTAGATCGCGCTCGGTCCGATGTGCGCCCACCATGCCCAGTCGCCGTTCTGGTCGGCGTACACGGTGTCGAGGTACCCGAACGACGCGGAGATGTCCACGCGGGCGAACGGCGTCGCGGTTCCGCGGACGAGCGTCGTCTCCCCGGGCGAGTAGAAGCCGCTCGGCGTCGTGATCGCGACCTCCTTGTGCTCGGACGAACCCTTCGGCGCGAGCTTGAACACGGCCGACTCGGACGTGCTGCCGTCGACACGCTCCTGCGAGGCGACGAGGTTGTAGGACGACGACGGGCCGTACCAGCCCCAGGCCTCCCACTTCCCGTTGCGGTCCGCCGTGACGGGTGCGAGCGTGTCCCAGTCGGAGCGCACGGTGACCTGTGCGTACGGCGTCGCCGTACCGGCGATCCGCGTGATCTCGCCCGGCGTGTAGTAGCCGTCGGTGGGTTCGGTGATGGCGACCGCGGTCGCCTCCTGGGAGCCGTTCGGCACGACGTCGGTGGACGAGGACGTGCGCAGCGCGCCCTTGGACTGCTGGGTCGCGGTGATCTTGACGGAGGAGGTGCCGCCCGGGATCTCGATGTCGGCGGACCACGTCGTGCCGGACACGGTCGTCTCGACCTGCTCGTCACCGGCCTGGACGGTGACCTCGGCTCCGTCCTGGCCCGTTCCGGAGACCGTCACCGTCCCGGGCGAGACCGTACCGGACGGGCCGGTGATCGCGACGCTGGCGCCGTAGTCGATCGTCGTCTCGGCGGTCTGGGTCCCGTCGTCGACCCCGGTCTGCTCGATGACCAGCTCGTGGGAGCCGGGTCCGATCGGGTCGATCTCCGTCGACCACTTGCCGTCGACCACCTTCACCGGTCCGGCGATCGTCTCGCCGGTGGCCTTGTTCTTCACCGTGATCTCGCCACCGTTCACACCGGTGCCGCTCACTACTGCCTTCTTCGTGATGTCGCTGAGGAAGCTGGCTTCAGCGGTCGGCTTCGCGACGGCGGACTTGCCCGGGTTGATCGTGATCTCGGTGGTGGTGGTGTTGTAGCCCTTGCTCACCGTCGACGCGACGAGCTGGTACTCACGGTCCTCGAGGTCCGCGATCGCCATGTCCCAGGTGCCGTCCTGCTTGCTCGCCTCGGCCGAGCCGAGGATCGAGTCTGGCTTGCCCTTCTCGAACACCTTGACGAGCGCGCCCGGCTGGGACTTGCCCTCGAGATCGAGCGTGCTGCCGGGCTCGAGCGCGGCACCGTCCGCCGGCGAGGTGATCTCGGTGCCCGTGCCGTAGTCGACCGGCAGGGTCTGCTTGCCGTTGTCTGCACCCCGGATCACCTGCACGATGTCGAGGGTGTCGACACCGGCCTTGTTCGGTGCGTTCACGCCGGCGGTCCACGTACCGTCGGCGTCCACCGGCACCTTGTTCACGGCCTTCCCCCCGCGACGGATCTCGACCTTCGTGTGAGGGGTGGCCTTACCGCTCAGCTGCACGACCGTCCGAGGGTCCGGGTCGAACTTCGCAGACGCGGTGACCTCCTGCACCCGCAGGTCGACAGGGACGTCGATGCTCCCAAGCGGCTCCTCACCGTCGTAGGCGCGGACCGTCACCGTGTTCTCACCGAGGGCGAGCTTGTCGAGCGGCAGCGAGAAGGTGTCGTCCTGCAGGGAGATGTTGCGCTGCTGGTCGCCCCAGGCCACCTCGACTCGGTCCGCGTTCGTCGGGGTGGAGCCGGTCAGGAGTGCCGTGCCCTCCTCGACGTTGATGTCCGTTGCGTTCGCGTCCAGAGCGAGCGGCAGGGTGACCTCCTGGCGCTGCCCGCGGTCGTCCGACCAGATCGTGGCGCTGGTGACGTCCGACGGCAGCTCGAGGACCGCGCGCCGGATCCATCCGGAGTCGTCGGCCTTGATGATCTGGTAGTCCTGCTTGCTGGTGTCGCCGCGCGACACGTGGATCGTCGCGTCGGGGGCGTCCGCGAACGCCGTGAGCGTGCGCCGGCTGCCGCTCTTGCCGACGGCGACCTTCGTGAGCGGGGAACTGTGCAGCGGGACCGCGGTGAAGGCGGGACTGCCCGCCGGACGGACGAGCAAGCTGGTGCCGGCGGTGAGGTCCCGCTCCAACTGGATCTCGTACTCCTTGTTGACCGAGGCGGTGACGGCGCGCCAGGATTCCCCGTTGTCGGCACTGACCTCGATGAGGCTGGCGTCCTTCGTGGTGGTCCCGCTGAGCGTGAAGGAGTCGTCGCGTTCGTCGTAGGACGTCGTGGCGGAGAAGATGGAGGGGCGGGTCAAGAAGAGGCCCCAGGACTTGCCGTTGACCCACTCGTTGCCGACGCGGACACCGGCGTACACGTAGACGGCACCCTTCTTGCCGGGCTTGAGCCCCATCTCGTCGAAGTCGACGCGGAACTGGACCTTCTGGGAGCCGGTCGTGTCTGCCGACGAGCCGACGCTCCAGAGGTCGCGCTGGGACGCATCGCGCGAGAACCCGGTGCGGTCCTGCGTGTAGGCGAAGGCAGCGGTCGTCTTCCCGCCGGTGTCGGGCAGTGTGGCCTCGAGCACTGCTCCGTTGTCGTCGCTGTCGACGACGTGCACGTCGGTCAGTGCCTCGGGGAGGGCACCCCGGGTGATCGCGGTCGAGTTCGTCGAGGAGCCCGTCCAGAAGTCACTGCTGGACGGTGGGGCGAAATCACCCTTCCACTGCATCGTTGCCGTGGCGGTGCCGCTGAAGGAGTCGTCGACGACGAGTTTCGGCCTGAACTCCCACCACTGGCCCTTGCGGATGTAGCTGCCGGTCACGTCGTCGGACGTGCACGTCAGGACCGTCCCACCGAGACTGAGAGCGCAACCCTTCGCGCTCAGCTTGGAGTCGTACAGGACGGGGACCTCGTCTTGGTCCGCGAAGTGTGTCCCGGTGGGCGCTCGGAACGTGAAGGTGGTGTTCCGCACCTGGAAGTTCGCCGTCGTCTGGAACAGGAAGGGCACCTCCACCTCGCTCTGCCCCTGCTCCATGGTGGTTGCGGTCGGGGTGGCGAACAACGGCATGAACTCCGCCGGACCGAGGTCCATCGCATCGCCCTGACTGGCGCTGAGGCTCGCGCGCAGGCCCTTGGCGGTGGCGTTCACACCCATGTAGGCGTGGTTGTCGACGCGGCGCAGCTTGGTGCCGCCCTCGACCTCCCACACCTGTGCGGTGTCACACGACTCGAGGCGGACCTTGTAGGTGCCCGTGTCCCTCAGGCAGTCCTTCGTGCCGGAGAGACGAACCTTGGCGGACCCGCTGGTCGGCACGTCGTAACTCGCAGCGGCTGCGCGAGCCGCCGCAACGGTGTCGAACGGGGTGGCCGCGACGCGGTCGTCCGTCGGGATGTTCGACGAGCCGACCGCCCAGAACTTGCCGTCTGCCTTGAACACCAGCTTCCGGGTGATCGTCCCGGCATCTGCGGCGGCGTAGCTCGCGGCTGGCCCGAAGCTCAGCCCTGTGACGATGGTTGCAGCAGCCAGGCCGGTGGCCCCTACTGCGCGGAGTGTCTTCTTCATGTGCGAGGAGTTGTCTTTCCGAGGTCAGCCGTGCAGACACACGGCTCCGACATGTACATGTGGAATATCGCACCAATTTCCTGAAAACATGCCACACGCGAGAGGTAGCGGAACCTGACAGGAGTCGACGCAACTCTCGCCTTCCGCGCTTGACGTGCCGCCCATCCCGAGTAAACTTGAGTGCAGCGGACGCAACTCCGCGTAGGCTTCAGCAAGACCACGAACCAACAGAAGGAGCACCACAACATGGGACGTGCAGTAGGCATCGACCTCGGAACCACCAACTCGGTCGTCAGCGTGCTCGAGGGTGGCGAGCCCACCGTCATCGCGAACGCCGAGGGCCTCCGCACCACGCCGTCGATCGTCGCCTTCACGAAGGACGGCGAGGTCCTGGTCGGCGAGACCGCGAAGCGCCAGGCCGTCACGAACGTCGACCGCACCATCGCGAGCGTCAAGCGCCACATCGGCACCGACTGGAAGGTCGACATCGACGGCAAGAGCTACACGCCGCAGGAGATCTCGGCCCGCACCCTCGGCAAGCTCAAGCGCGACGCCGAGCAGTACCTCGGCGAGGACGTCACGGACGCGGTCATCACCGTCCCGGCGTACTTCAACGACGCCGAGCGCCAGGCCACGAAGGACGCCGGTGAGATCGCCGGCCTCAACGTCCTCCGCATCATCAACGAGCCGACCGCTGCGGCGCTCGCCTACGGCCTCGACAAGGGCAAGGAGGACGAGCTCATCCTGGTCTTCGACCTCGGTGGCGGCACGTTCGACGTCTCCCTGCTCGAGGTGGGCAAGGACGACGACTTCTCCACGATCCAGGTCCGCGCGACCTCCGGCGACAACCGCCTCGGTGGCGACGACTGGGACCAGCGCATCGTCGACCACCTCGTCAAGAAGTTCAAGAGCGAGCACGGCGTCGACCTGTCGACCGACAAGATCGCCAAGCAGCGTCTGAAGGAAGCGGCGGAGCAGGCCAAGAAGGAGCTGTCGTCGCAGATGTCGGCGAACATCCAGCTCCCGTACCTGACGCTGACCGCCGACGGCCCCCTCAACCTCGACGAGACCATCTCGCGCGCGCAGTTCGAGCAGATGACCTCCGACCTGCTCGACCGCACGAAGAAGCCCTTCAACGACGTCATCAAGGAGGCCGGTGTCAGCGTCAACGACATCGCGCACGTGGTGCTCGTCGGCGGTTCGACCCGCATGCCCGCCGTGGCCGAGGTCGTCAAGAGCCTGACCGGCGGCAAGCAGCCGAACCAGGGCGTCAACCCGGACGAGGTCGTCGCCGTCGGCGCCGCGCTGCAGGCCGGTGTGCTGAAGGGCGAGCGCAAGGACGTCCTGCTCATCGACGTCACGCCCCTGTCGCTCGGCATCGAGACCAAGGGCGGGCTGATGACGAAGCTCATCGACCGCAACACCGCGATCCCGACCAAGCGCAGCGAGACCTTCACGACCGCCGACGACAACCAGCCGTCGGTCGCGATCCAGGTCTTCCAGGGCGAGCGCGAGTTCACCCGTGACAACAAGCCGCTCGGCACCTTCGAGCTCACCGGCATCGCGCCGGCTCCCCGTGGCGTCCCGCAGGTCGAGGTCACCTTCGACATCGACGCCAACGGCATCGTGCACGTGTCCGCGAAGGACAAGGGCACCGGCAAGGAGCAGTCGATGGTCATCTCCGGCGGCTCGTCGCTGCCGAAGGAGGACATCGAGCGCATGGTCCGCGAGGCCGAGGAGCACGCGGCCGAGGACAAGGCCCGTCGCGAGGCGAACGAGCGTCGCAACCAGGCCGAGCAGCTCGTCTACTCGATCGAGAAGCTCATCAAGGAGAACGACGAGAAGCTCCCCGCGGACGTCAAGTCCGAGGTGCAGGGCGACGTCGACGCCCTCAAGTCCGCGCTCGCGGGTGACGACGACGAGGCCGTGAGGAGCGCCTTCGACAAGCTCAACGAGTCGCAGGGCAAGCTCGGCCAGGCCATCTACAGCCAGCAGGACGCGGGTGCCGCGGCCGGTGGCGAGCAGCCGGCCGGCGACCAGGGCCAGCAGCAGGCGGACGACGAGGACATCGTCGACGCCGAGGTCGTGGACGACGAGGACGACAAGGACAAGAAGTAGCCATGACGGACCCGAAGGACAACGTGCCCGAGGACGCCGAGCCCCAGGTCGAGGGCGACGCCACCAACGCGCAGGAGCCCGAGGACCTCGTCGAGGCGGAGGGGCCGGACGTCGAAGTGCCGACGGACGCCCCCGCCGCCGGCGGGCCGGACAACGACCTGTCGCCGGAGGACCAGGCCCTGCTCGACGACGCCGCCCGAGGCATCGAGGAGGACAAGCTGTCGCAGTCCGACCGCGACCTCGTCGCCGACATGCGCACGGACATGCTCCGGGCGCAGGCGGAGCTGGTGAACTTCCGGAAGCGCGTCGAGCGCGACCGCGAGGCGAACCGCGACGCCGTCATCGCCGAGGTCGTCCGGGCCCTGCTGCCGGCCCTCGACGACCTCACCCGCGCCGAGGCGCACGGTGACCTGACCGAGGGCCCGATGCAGGTCATCGGGCAGAAGATCCGCGGCGGCTTCGAGAAGTTCAAGCTGGTGCAGATCGGCGAGAAGGGCGAGCCCTTCGACCCGAACGTGCACGAGGCGATCGTGCAGCTGCCCACGCCGGGTGCGACCGACCAGACCGTGGCGGACGTCGTGGAGCCGGGCTACAAGCTCGGCGACCGCGTGCTCCGTGCGGCCAAGGTCGCCGTCGCGGTCCCGGCCTGACACTCGGGAGGAGGTAGGGATTCATGGCCAGTCAGGACTGGTTCGACAAGGACTTCTACAAGGTCCTCGGCGTCGACAAGACGGCGAGCGACGCTGAGCTGAAGAAGACCTACCGGAAGCTCGCCCGGCAGTACCACCCGGACTCCAACCCGGGTGACGCTGCGGCCGAGTCCCGCTTCAAGGAGATCAGCGAGGCCTACTCGGTGCTCTCCGACAAGGAGCAGCGCACCGAGTACGACCAGGTCCGCGCCATGGGCTCGGGCGCCCGCTTCACCGCGGGCGGCCCGGGCGCCCAGGGCGGTTTCGAGGACGTCTTCGGTGGCATGTTCGGGCAGCAGGGCGGTGGCGGGCAGCGCGTCCGCTTCGGCCAGGGCGGCGGCGGTGCCGGCGGCTTCGAGGACATCCTCGGCGGCATGTTCGGTGGCGGCGGCTTCGGGCAGAACTCCGGCGGCTTCCGCGGCTTCGGTGGTCCGACCAAGGGTCGCGACGTCACGGCGTCGACGACGCTCGACTTCACCACCGCGATCGCTGGCGACACCGTCAAGCTCTCGCAGGGCAACGGCCGGCCGGTCAACGTCCGCATCCCCGCGGGCGTCGCCGACGGGCAGAAGATCCGCCTGCGCGGGCGCGGCGAGCCGAGCCCGGACGGGGGAGAGGCCGGCGACCTGGTCGTCAGCGTCGCCGTCCGGAAGCACCCGGTGTTCGAGCGCGACGGGCAGCACCTGCGGGTGGACGTCCCCGTGACGTTCGCCGAGGCCGCCCTCGGCGCGACGATCCAGGTGCCGACGCTCGGCGGCGAGCCCGTCAAGCTGAAGGTCGCCCCCGGCACGCCGTCCGGTCGCGTCCTGCGCGTCAAGGGACGCGGGGTCACGACGAAGAGCGGCACCGGCGACCTCCTCGCGACCGTGCAGGTCGCGGTGCCGTCGCACCTGTCGGACAAGCAGCGCGAGGCCGTCGAGGCCCTCCGCGCCGTACTGCCCGACGAGGACCCCCGCGAGGACCTCCTCGCCAAGGCGCGCAGCTAGCGCTGCGCAACCACAGCAAGCGACCGGTCTGGAGGCCCGGTGCGGTTCCGTCAGGATCCGTCACCGGGCCTCTCCCCACCGGCACGGCCGCCCCGCCGCTGGCGCGTCGCGTCGGAACCGGCGGCGTGGGCCCGGACTGGTTTCCGGACCACGCGGACGACGGAAAGGAACGAACCATGACCGACATGGACGAGAACTCGCCCGTCTTCGCGATCGCGGTGGCGGCGGAGCTCGCGGAGATGCACCCGCAGACGCTGCGGCAGTACGACCGGCTCGGACTGGTCGTGCCGGGCCGCACTCGCGGCGGCTCCCGCCGGTACTCGATGCGCGACGTCGCGCAGCTACGCGAGATCGCGCGGCTCGGTTCCGAGGGAGTGTCGTTGGAGGGGATCCGGCGGGTGCTCGACCTCGAGAACGAGAACCAGCTGCTGCGTGATCGTGTCCGCGAGCTCGAGCGGGCGCTGGCCGACCAGCTCATCGCCCGGCCGGGCGCTCGCGTCTTCGCAGCGACGACGACCGGCGGCGCCGTGCCGTTGCGGGCGGGTATGCGCCCCCAGCGGAACACCGCGGTGGTGCTCTACCGACCGCAGCACTGAAACACCGTATTCCACCTTCTGGTTCAGTGGAGGCGTCCGTTTCGGACCCCACCGACCACCAGGAGGACCCTTGCGAACACCGTCCCTGCGGCGTCTGGCCGCGATCACCTGCGCCGCGCTCGCCCTCGTACTCGTCAGCCCTGCCACGGGCGCTTCTGCGGTGCCCGAGGCGTCGTCCGAGCAGCTGTTCGACGCCGCGACCGGCGCACGGACGTCTCCGGACCACCACGTGCAGCCGCGCGAGTTCGCCTTCGCACAGACACCGTCCGGCGTGAGCGTCCGGTCAGCGGCCTCGGGCTACTACGTCTTCGCCAAGCCGCAGTGCACCGGGGCGTGCTGGAACGTCAAGAGCCTGATCGACCGTGACGGCGAGCGCATCGCGAACCGGGTCGACACGACGGGCGGCTACTTCGTCCCGTGGCCGTCGTCGTGGGCGGAGGGCCAGACCCGGGACGCCGGGACCGTGTACAGCGTGGTGTACGACGGCTTCTTCTGGTACTGGAACTCGAACAAGGGTGTCCGGCTCGGCACCGTGACCCGGCCGTACGAGACCGCTCCGCTGCGGATCAACTCCACGAGCAAGAACGACGCGGCCCGCACCATGACCGTCGCCGGTCAGGCGACGAAGCACGCCTCCATCCGGCTCGCGGGTGGCGGTGAGCTGACGAAGGCGGACGGCAACGGGCTCTGGGCGGCGACGATCGGCGGACTGTCGCTCGGGTCGAACACGCGGACGATCCAGCAGTACGTCGGTGACCAGTTCGTGGACGAGCAGAGCGCGACGGTGACGATCGTCGACCCGGTGAAGACGGACCAGATCGTCGGGGAGACGGGTACGGCCGAGCTCACGCGGGGTGGGACGTCGGACGTGTCCGTGACCTACACGGCGAAGTCTGCGTTCACGACGCCGAACGGCCGGCTGACGGTGCAGGCGCCGGCGGGGACGGCCTTCGCACCCGGGCAGGACCAGCAGCGCGGTGAGTACCTCGACGGCGACACCTGGCGGACCTTCGGCGGCAACTCGATCGTCGGCGGCGAGCGCTCGCCCGACGGGACCCGGTACGAGTACCAGCTGGGGAACCGCAACTGGAACGTGGCCGCGGGTCAGCAGTTCCGCTTCACCTTCCGGGTCGAGACGCCGGCGGACGTCGCCACCACCTCGGGTGCGATGACCGGCACGCTCGCCGGGAGCTTCACGAACGCGACCTTCGACACGACGGCGCGCACCACGACGACCGTCGTCGGCAGGCCGTTCACCGCCGCCGTGCGCTTCTCGGAGGACGTCACCCAGCGTGCGACGCTCTCGGGGACGGGGCAGGCGGGATCCACCGTCTCGATCGGCGGAGCGTGGTTCGTGCCCCAGCCGGTGACGGTGGCGTCCGACGGCACGTGGTCGGTGACGATCCCGGCGCCGGACGCCTCGGGAGCGAAGACCCTGACGGTCACGCAGACGACCTCGGGACAGCCGACCGGTTCGGTCGAGGTCCCGGTGGACTACGGCAACGGCGTGCGCATCTACTCGCCCGCCGACGGGTTCCAGATCACCCCGGTCTGGGACACGGTCCGGGTCAGCGGCACGGCGGAGCCCGGTGCCCGGGTCAGCCTCGGTGAGGACGGCGACGCGGACCGGTACGGGACGGTGACCGCCGACGCGGACGGCAGGTGGGCGATCACGACGACACCGCTCACCATCGAGGAGCACCGGCTCGTCGCCACCGCGCTCTCGAAGGGCGCGAACACGACGACCGACCGGGTGCTCGTCGTGTCGACGTCCTGATCGAGGACCCGACCGTCGCAACGGGCCCGGGAGCGCACCGAGCGGTGCGTTCCCGGGCCCGTCCTCGTCCGGCACCCACCGCGGGTCGGGGAGGGGGATCGTCAGGGCTCCGGGTCCGAGCGGACGTCGTCGAGGGTGGCATCGACCACCGGGCACCGGCGCGGTGCCGGTCGTTCGTCCTCGGGTAGGCAGCGCGCCGTCCGGCGGGACCGCACGTCGGCGATCACGGCTCGGAGGCAGGTGCCGCACACGTCAGGCCCGTCCGCGGTCGGGGTCCTGCAGCAGGTGCACCGTCCAGGTCGCCCGTTCCGCCAGACGCCCGTCACGGCAGTCGATGGCGACCCGGAGCGCCACGAGCCCGTTGCGGATGTGCTCCCACGGCAGCGCGGTCCGGATCTCGTCGTGCCGGAGGCGGTACGTCAGGCCGTCGAGGGCGCCGCTCAGGGTCGACGCCAGCAGCGGGTTGTCGCACGCGGTGATGAACGTCCGGTAGACCGGGGTGATCGCGTCGGCACCCCACTGCCACGTGGGCATCGCCATGCAGTCGAGCACCAGGCCGACGCGGCGGAAGAGCGCTGCACGGTCACGGTCCTCCATGTCGCCGATGGTGGTCCGCACGACGCCGCCGAAGAGCAGACCCAGCGCCTGCAGGGTCGGCACGAGCTCGTCGCGACGGGGCACCGTGACGCGGGTGTAGCGGTTCGGCCGGAACTCGACGAGTCCGAGGTGCCCGAGGTCCGACAGTGCTTCTCGGACGGGCGTCCGGGAGCAGCGGAGCCGCAGGGCGAGCTGCTCGTCGTCGAGCAGGGTGCCCGGGGCGAGGACGCCGCTCATGATCTCGGTACGCAGTCGTTCCCGTGCCTGGTCCCGCAGGCGGGGACGGAGGACGGCGTCTGGCGAAGCGAACATCGGCCCCTCTCGCTCGTCGTGCCGCTGGTCGTCCGTCCGGCGGTCTCCTCCGAGCGTACGACGCTGGGATACCAGTGACCCCGGTGATATACCGCTGGTTCCCGCCGGCGCGCGGGCGTGCGGGTGGCGCTGGGTACCCTGGGGCGGTGCCATTCGACTTCGCCGACCACTTCCGGCGCTCCCCGGCCAGCGAGGAGCCCGACCTCGTGGCCATCGACGGCACCGACCGCTTCCTGCTCGACGAGGCGCCGCACGTGCACGGGGACGCGCTCCGGCAGCCCGGCGAGGTCGCGGTCGTCGACGACCGGTACGGGGTGCTCACCCTCGGGGCGATGACGGTGCACGGGGCCTCGGGCGTCCGGGTCGTCCAGGACTCGCTGGTGGGCGTGCGCGCACTCCAGGCCAACGCCGGCACCTTCGGGCGGAGCGGCTTCGTGCTCACCGAGACGCTCGAGCAGGCGTTCCGCGACGTCCGCCTGGTGCTGCTGCGCCTGTCGAAGTCGAACGACCGGCTCGACGAGCTCGCCCGGGCGGTCGCCCGGTGGGCGGCGCCCGACGTCGTGCTGCTCTGCGGCGGGGTCTCGAAGCACATGAACCTGTCGCAGAACGACGTGCTCCGCCGGTACTTCGGGGAGGTCACCGCCTCGCGGGGGCGGGGGAAGTCGCGGCTGCTCGTGGCGCAGGACCCCCTCCGCGCGACGGCGGTGCGCGCGGACGCCACCAACCCCTGGCCGCGCTCGGTGCACGTCGACGAGCTCGGGATGACGCTCGTCGCGCACGGCGGGGTGTTCGCGGGGACGTCGCTCGACCAGGGCACGCGCGTGCTGCTCGGTGTCGTCGACGACGCCGTGCCGTCGGCGCGGGTCGCCGTCGACCTCGGGTGCGGGAACGGGGTCATCGCGACCGCGTTGGCCCGGCGGCGCCCGTCCGTGCGGGTCGTGGCGACCGACGTGTCGGCGATCGCGGTCGCGTCGACGCGGGCGACGGCTGTGGCGAACGGCGTGGCCGACCGGGTCCGGGTCGTCCGGTCGGACGCGGGGGACGAGCTCGATTCCGGCTCGGCCGGGCTCGTGCTCTGCAACCCGCCCTTCCACGAGGGCACGACGGTGAGCACCGACGCGGCGGAGGCGATGTTCCGCAACGCGGCCACGGTCCTCCAGACCGGCGGCGAACTGTGGTGCGTCTGGAACTCGCACCTGCGCTACCGGCCGGTGCTGGAGCGTCTGGTCGGGCCGACGCGACAGGTGGTCCGGACCGACAAGTTCACGGTGACCGCGTCGCGACGCTCGGACTGAGGGACCGCACGAGGCCCCCGTCACCGTGGTGACGGGGGCCTCGCTGTGCGGTCAGCGTCAGATGTGCACGGACACCTGCGTCTGCTTGCCGCCGGAGACGAGGGTGATCACGTGGTCGCCCTTCATCAGGCCGGAGACGGAGATGCTGCCCTCACCGTCGTCCTTGATCACGCCGGTGGCCAGCGTGCGGTCGCCCTCACGTGCCTGCAGGCCGCCGATGCCCGAGGGCAGGCCCCAGACGGTGATCTTCGCCGAGCCGAGCAGCGCGCTGGTGCTCGTGACCTCGGCCTCGAGCGCGTCGGCGGCGTGGTCGCCGTTGCCGATCGTCAGCGTGCGCTCGACCTGCTCGCCGGCGATGGTGGCGGTGACCGTCACGGTCGTCGTGAGCTTCTTCGGTGCGGTGATCAGGGTGTTGCCGTAGTCGGTGTCGCCGAGCGTCACCTTCTTGCTCTCGCCGTTGGCGGAGACGGTGACCTCGGTGCCCTTCGGGCCGTGGACGCCGACGTCGACCTGGCGGTCGCTGACGCGGAGCGCGTCGGCGCTGAAGGCGGTGTCGGACGCGCCGTCGCCGGGCTCCTCGGTACCGCCGTCGCCGGGCTGGCCGCCCTCGTTGCCGTCGCCGGGCTGCTCGCCGCCGTTGCCGTCGCCGGGCTGCTCGCCGCCCTTGCCGTCGTCGTAGGTCAGCGTGTAGGACTCGGTCTTCCACTTGCCGTTCAGGTCCTGGTAGGACGCGGTCAGCTCGTTCACGCCGGGCTTCAGGTCCTCGGAGACGTCGAGCACGAACTCGCCGCTCGCGTCGGTCCGGGCGTGCCCCATCGGGCGGTAGCTGTCAGCGGTCTGCAGATCGACCGGGGAGTAGGCGTGCGCGCCGGCGCCGGTGATCTTCGGGCGGGCTTCGGTCACGGTGCTGCCGTTCGCCGGCGTCTGCACGGTGAACCGGTCGACCTTCGGGACGTAGTGGACGAGGAGGCTCTGCGCCGTGCGCCACGTGCCGTCCGGACGCTCGTAGGAGACGGAGAGCGCGTTGTCACCGGGACGCAGGAAGCTGGCCTTCGTCGACCAGTTCCCGTGCTCGTCGGCCGTCGCGATGCCGATCGCCAGGCCGCTCAGTGAACCGGTGTCGATCCGGACGCGGCCGTTGGGGCGAGCGGTGCCCTCGAAGACCGGCTCCGCGGTGTCGACCGTGTCCCCGTCGTGCAGGTTCGTGACGGCTTCGACGGGTGACTGGCCCTCGCCGGGCTGCTCGCCGCCGGTCGCCGGCGTGACGTCCGTCCAGCCGCTGACGGCGAAGTGGTCGTGGTCGGGGGTGCTCGCCGGCACGTCGTCGTTCACCGCACGCAGTGCGACCTGCTTCGCGGAGGCGCCGCCGGGGACCCGGACCTCGAAACGGCCGTCGGTGCCCGCGTCACCGGATGCGATGATCTCCTTGCGGTCGAGGGAGGCCTCGACGCGGATGCCCCGGTTGGCGTTCCCGCGCAGGACGAGGTCGTCGCCCTTGCGCTCGGTCGCGGTGACGACCGGAGCAGCGGCGTACGCGTCGAGCAGCGCCTGGTCGGGCTCGCTGTAGTGCCCGTTCGGCTTCACGACCGCAGCGGTGATCACCTGCGGCCCGGACGGGATCGCCGCGAGGTCGCACGAGTACAGGTGTGCGTTGGCGGGAGCGCTGCTACCGCTGCAGAGCAGACGACCGCGCTGGTCGACGACCTCGAGGCGACCCTTCGTCACTGAGCTCGTGACGGCGATCGACGGGTTCGAGCGGTCCGCCCCGAAGACGCTGAGCCCGTCGCGCTCGCTGGTGCTCGGTGCGCCCTGGATCTCGGAGAAGCCGGTGAAGCTGTCCGGGATCGGGCGCTCGGCGGACGCGCCGGGGATGGCCGGTAGGTCCGTGTCGGCGTGGGCGGCGGTCGCCGCCACGAAACCGGAGGACGTGAGGACGAGGCCGAGTGCCGTGCCGGCTGCGGCGCGGGTGATCTTGCGCATGGGTTCCTTCCTGTCCGCGATCGGAGACGTCGCGGTCGAGGACCCATGTTGTATGTTGAATACCGAAACTATCTCGAGCGCGTGCACTACGCGGGCAGGGCCGGTACGTCCGCACACGACGGACGGGAGGCCCGTGGCTGCGCAGCCACGGGCCTCCCGTCCGTCGTGCGGTCGCGTTCCGCGACCGTCGGCACTCAGGCCGGGACGTAGTCGAACGTGTCCGGGTCCGGGCCGGTGCGGTGGCCCTTGTCGAGCGAGGTGATCGCCGTCATGTCGTCGTCCGAGAGCTCGAAGTCGAAGATGGCGAAGTTCTCCTCGACGCGCGAGCGCGTGACCGACTTCGGGAAGACGATGTCGCCGCGCTGGATGTGCCAGCGGAGGACGACCTGCGCCGGGGTCTTGCCCGTGGCGCCGGCGATGCGGGTGATGGTCTCGTCGTCGAGCACGAGGCCCTGGGCGATCGGCGACCACGCCTCGGTCGCGATGCCGTGCTCGGTGCCGTAGGCGCGGAGCTCGTCCTGTACGAGGTACGGGTGGACCTCGATCTGGTTGACGGCCGGGGTGATCGTCGTCTCGGCCGCGAGGCGGTTGAGGTGGTGTGCCTGGAAGTTGCTCACGCCGATCGAACGGGCGGTGCCGGCGTGGTAGAGCTCCTCCATCGCCTTCCAGGTGGGGACGAAGTCCGACACGGTCGGCAGCGGCCAGTGGATGAGGAAGAGGTCGGTGTACCCGCCGAGCAGGTCGGCCGACTTCTTGCCGTTCTCGGCGGCGAGGGACGGGTCGTGGAAGCCGTTGTTGAGCTTCGACGTGACGAAGATCTCCTCGCGCGGGATGCCGGACGCCTCGATGGCCTCGCCGACCTCCTTCTCGTTGCCGTACATCTCGGCGGTGTCGATGTGGCGGTAGCCGACCTCGAGCGCGGTGAGGGTGGCCTCCTTCGTGTCCGAAGGGTCGATCTGGAAGACACCGAAGCCGAGCTGCGGGATGGTCTTGCCGTCGTTCAGGGTGATGTTCGGAACGGTCATGTCCCCATGCAACCAAAGCGCCCCCAGGGTGCTTCCCGGGAACGTTCAGGCGGACAGGTCGACGCCCACCCGGTACGAAGGAGTTGTGCATTTCACATACCAAAGATCACGACGAGGCGCCTGTCGCCGAACGGTGACCAGGACCATCGCGGCCGTCGGTGCGGTCGCGGCGGTCGTCGCGGGAGCGCTCCTGTCCCCCCAGGGCGCTCCCGCGGCTCCCCTCCCACCGGTCGCGTCCCGGGGCGGCGTCCACGTCGTCCCGGGAGCGCAGCCGCGGGTGTTGTTCTCGGAGGACTTCGAGAACGGCATGAGCACCCGAACAGTGATGCTGAACCAGTACGTCGGGCGGAACGGCGAGCACTACACCGCGGCGCCGCAGTGGATCGACGCCCAGCAGTGCAACGGCATCGTCACCAGCGCGCGCAGCACGGCGGTGAGCGCCTGCGGGCGGAACGCCGAGATCCGCGGACTCGCCTCGGTGCTCGGACAGGCCGGCGGGACGGACCCGGGCACCAACCACGCGGTGAGTGCCTGGACCGAGGACCGGAACGTCCCGGTGAACGCGGTGCAGGTCGAGCCGACGACCCCGACGCGCGTCGGCGCGTCTGGGCGCTTCATCTCGTTCGGCGTCGTCGCCGCGGCCGGGTCGTGCGGCCCCGAGTGGGCGCACCCGAAGCTCGCGTTCAGCCTGGTCGACGGCGCGACGGAGCGGAACGTGTCCGACCACGCGATCGATCCCTGCACGGAGCAGGGCAGTGCGACGTACTCGTTCGGCGGGCAGAGCTACCGGGCGGGCAGGTTCACGTCGAGCGGCGGGCTGCTCTTCAGCGGCGACACCGTGCAGTGGCGGCTCCGGAACCAGCAGGGTTCGTACAGCGGGAACGACGGTGCGATCGACGGTGTCACCGTGCTCGACTCCACCCCGGTGCTCGCCAACGCCTACGCCGGTGAGCCCTTCGTCGGGGACACCGCGCGCATGACCGCCCGTGTCGTCAACACCGCGGAGCGGGGATCGAAGCCGGGGTGGTCGTTCGCCGAGGACCTGCCGGAGGGACTGCACATCGCCCCCGACCCGAAGATGCAGACGACGTGCCAGGGCGCGACCGTCTCCGCCCCGGCGGGTGGCGACGCGCTCGCCGTGCGGAACGGCAGCCTCGCCCGCCTCGCCGCGGACTGCACGGTCTCCTTCGACGTCGTGGCGGACCGCGCGGGGACGTACACGATCACCGCGGACGACGTCACCGAGCACGTGGGTGTCGACCTGCCGGAGCCCGCGAGCGTCACCTTCCGCGCCGAGCGGAACGCCCTCGCGGTCACCGACCGGGCGGTCCTCACGGACGGGAACGACGACGACGTGGCCGACCTCGGCGAGCAGGTCGCCTTCGCGAGCACCGTCCGCAACGACGGCGACGTCCCGGTCCACGACCTCGCGGTCACCGGGCGGAACGGCACGGTGACGTGCGGTGCCGACGAGCTCGCTCCGGGTGCCTCGACGTCCTGCACGTCACCGGCGCGGGCGGTGACCCAGTCGGACCTCGACGCGGGGCGGATCGACGACACGGTCGACGCGACCGCGGTCTCGCGTGGGGGAGCGACGGTGACCGGATCGGCCTCGGCGTCCGTCGACACGACCGCGTCCGCTCCGGCCGTCGAGGCCACCCTGCGGACCGTCGTCGACGACGGACCCCCGGGCGTCGGCGGTACCGTCGGACTCCGCCTGCGCGTGCGCAACAGCGGCACGGTGACGCTCCACGACCCCACGGCCACGATCGACGACCGCCCCGGGTTCCGGGTCGACTGCCCGGACGGGCCGCTCGCGCCGGGTGACGCGGTCGACTGTGCCGTCGACGGGCGGTACACCGTCACCCAGGAGGACGTCGATCGGGGCAGCGTCCCGTTCGCGGCGACCGTCGTGGCGAAGGACCCGCGGGACGGCGACGTCCGCGGGGTCGCACGGGCCGACCAGCCGACGATCGCACCGGCTCCGGCGGTCGGGACGCGGGTGACGGCAGCCCTGCCCGACGGTGCGGCGTCCGCGCCGGGCACCGTCGCCGACGTGTCCGTGCGCGTCACGAACACCGGGAACGTCACCCTGACGGACCCGGCGAGCACCTTCACCCGTCCCGAGGACATCACCGCGACGTGTCCGCCCGGCCCGCTGGCACCGGGCGCCTCCGTCGACTGTGCGACGTCGGGGTACCCCCTCACCCAGCAGGACGTCGACGCCGGCGCGGTCCGGTTCGACGTGCGGTCCACGGGCGTCGCACCGGACGGCGCCACGGTCTCGGCGACGGACGCGACGACGCTCGCGGTCGCCCAGGAGGCGCGCATCACCACCACCCTGACCGCCGTTCGGGCGGACCAGGACCGGGCGCCCCGGGCCGGCGAGCACGTCCGGCTCACGGCGGTCGTGACCAATGCCGGCAACGTCACCGTGCACGACCCGCGGCCGACCGGTGTCGAGGCGACCTGCCCGCAGGGGGCGCTGGCGCCGGGCGCCGAGCTCGCGTGCGCGGTCGAGGACCACGTCCTCACCCAGCGCGAGATCGACGAGGGGTCGGTGGGCTTCGCGCTGCACGTCGTCGCGACCGCTCCGGACGGCGGATCCGTCGAGGCGGACGACCGTACGGCCGTCCCGCTCGCTGCGGCGCCGTCGATCGCGGTGGGCGCGACGAGCGCCCTGGCACCGAGCGAGCACGAGGTGCCGTTCGCCGGGGACGACGCACAGCTCACGACGACGGTGGAGAACACCGGCAACGTCACCCTGCACGACGTCACCGCGGTCGTCCGTGGCCGTGGGGACACGCGCGTGCACTGCCCGGACGAGGACCTGGCGCCCGGCGACCGGACGACCTGCACCGTGGACCGCGTCGCGCTGACGCAGGCCGAGATCGACGCGGGCACCGTCCACTTCGACGTCGACGGCCGCGGCTCCGCGCCGTCGGACGCCGAGGTGACCGCCACCGCGCCGACGGACCTGCCCCTGCCGCGGGCGACGGCGATCTCGGCGTCGGCATCGGCGGTCCTCACCCCCGTCGAGCACGCGCTGCCGCGCGCCGGCGACGGCACGGCGCTGACCCTGGTCGTCCGGAACACGGGCAACACCACGGTCCGGGACACCTCGGCGCTCGTCGTCGACCGACCCGGCACCACGGTGCGCTGCCCCGCGGGACCGGTCGCACCCGGAGCGGAGGTCGCCTGCGAGGTCGACGGGTACCCGTTTACCCAGGACGACGTCGACGCCGGACGGGTCGACTTCGCCTTCACCGTCACCGCGACCGGGGCGGACGACCGGCAGGCCACCGCCTCGCCCACCGCCGGGGTGGACGTCGAGCGGCGCGCCCTGCTCGACGCGGAGCTGTCCGCGCACCTCGCGGCCTCGGAGCACGAGGTCCCGCGACCAGGTGACCTCGTGGAACTCGCCGCGACGCTCCGGAACACCGGGAACGTCACGCTGCGTGACCCGCACGCCGAGATGGTCGAGCTCGCCGACGGCGCGGTGGACTGCCCCGCGGACCCGCTCGCGCCGGGGGAGTCGATCGTGTGCACCGTCACGGACCACGTCCTGACGCAGAGCGAGATCGAGGAGGGTGTCGTCCCCTTCGTCCTCGTCGGCACCGGTACCGGGCCCGACGACCACGAAGCGACCGACCGCGACGAGGTGCGCGTGGGGCTGCTCGCGGCGAACCGGCTCGACCTGCGGATGTCCCCGGTGGTCCGCACCGGATCGGGCACGGTCCGTGCGGCCGGCGCGCACGAGGTGTTCCACGACGGAGACGTCGTCGCGGTCCGCGGCACGCTGCAGAACACCGGCAACCTCGAGGTCCACGGCATCCGCACCGGCGACGGGCAACCGGTGTCCTGTGCGGCGGCGACCCTGGCCCCGGGTGCGGAGACGACCTGCGAGGGGCGCTTCCACACGGTGACCGATGCGGACGTGCGCGCCGGTCACGTGCTGTTCCGCTCGCAGGCCGAGGGTCGGGTCACCCGTGCAGACGGCGCGACCGAGCAGGTCCGGGGGTCGGCGACGACCGGGCAGACCGAGGGACACGGGGCGACACCGCTCGCCGCGACGGCGGAGGGAGCGGAGCCGGACGATGACAGCCCGGCCTCGGTCGAGGCGCGGCCGGTGCGGGTCGTCTCGCAGGTCGTCCCCAACGAGGTGCTGGTCGAGGCTCGGCCCGGCGCGCTCGCGTTCACGGGGACCGAGGTCCTCCGAGCCGCGCTCCCCGCGGGCGCCGCCCTCCTGCTCGGCGGCGTCCTGCTCCTCGCCCGGGCACGGCGCCGCTCGCGGGGAGCGGGGGGCTCGGTGCGCCCGAGCGACTGAGTCGTCCGGACGCCCCCGGCAGCGGGACCGCTCCGTTCAGCCTGTGCTGGGCACCGGGCGGTCCCGCTGCCACCCTCCGGCGGAGCATATCCAACGTATACAATATACTGATATGCGTTTGCTTTGATCCAGGAGGACTCTTGCTGATCCGCTCTCGGGGGCGCTCCACGCTGCCCGCCCTCTCCGCAGCCGTGACCGCGCTCGCTGCCGTCGCCGCACCGATGATCGGTGCGGTCCCGGCGGCAGCCGCATCGGCTGCACCCATGGCACCCCGTTCGGCCCCCGACGGTGGACACGGTTCCGCGGTCGTCGCGCACGATCCACGCCCGTTCTTCGTCGAGGACTTCGAGAACGGTCTCGACAAGACCCCGGTGATGCTCGACGCCTACACCGGCGCAGCCGGGGAGACCTACACCGCCGACCCCGCTTGGATCGATGCCGCGCAGTGCAACGGCATCATCACCAGCGCCGCCAGCGCCGACATGCCGGGCTGTCGCAGCAACGACCCGCTCCGAGAGCTGGGTCGCGTCCTCGGCATGATCGCAGGGCAGGACCCGACGAACAACCACGCGATCAGCGCCTGGACGGCGTCGAAGGCCCTGCCGGTCGACGGCGTGCAGATCGAGTCGAAGGACCCGTTCTCCCTCGGCGCCAGCGGCCGTTTCGTGTCCTTCGGCGTGAACGCGGCCGCCGGTGCGTGCAAGGGGTACGCGCACCCGTTGCTCGACTTCCGCCTCGTCGACGGGAACGAGGACCGGCCGGTGTCGGAGCGCCCCATCGACCCGTGCGACGACGAACGCTCGAAGCCCTACGACGTCGACGGGAACGCCTACCGCGGCGGTGAGTTCGTCTCGAGCGGCGGCGTGCTGTTCCAGGGTGAGCAGCTGCGCTGGCGACTCGTCAACAAGCAGACGGCCTCCGAGGGCAACGACGGCGCCATCGACCAGGTGACGATCGTCGACTCGACCCCGACGCTCGTCAGCTCCTTCGGCGGAACGCCCGTCATCGGCGACCCGACCCGGATGACCATGCGCGTCGTCAACACGACCGAGCGCGGCGGCAAGCCCGGCTGGGCCTTCTCGGAGCGCCTCCCGGACGGCCTGACCGTCGCCGACGACGCGAAGACCGAGACCACCTGCGCGAACGTCGGCGCGGACATCGCCGCCGGCGCTGCTTCGGTGTCGGTACGCGGTGACCTGGCGATCGATTCCGCAGACTGCGAGGTCTCCTTCGACGTCGTCGCGGCGAGCCCCGGAACGTACGCCACGTCGTCGTCCGACGTCTCCGGCGTGTCCGGTCTCGACGTGGACGTCGACGCTTCGGTGACCTTCGAGCCCGAGCACAACGTCCTCGCGGCGTCCGAGCGCGCGGACCTCAGCGGAGGGAACGGCGACGCGGTCGCCGACCTCGACGAGACGGTGACGTTCGTCACGACGGTCGAGAACCAGGGCAACGTCGTCGTCCGTGACCTCGCGGTCGAGGGCCAGCGGGGCACCGGGGCGTGCACGGTACGGGAACTCCAGCCCGGCGCGCGGACCGAGTGTGCCGAGCCGGCTCACACCGTGACCCAGGCAGACCTCGACGCGGGCACCGTGACCGACTCCGTCGCGGTGCACGCGTCCTCCCGCCTCGGACAGGACGTGTCGGCGTCGGCCGCAGCATCCGTCGCGACGACCGTCGGTCAGCCGGCAGCCGTCCTCACCGTCACCCCGGAGGTCGACGGGCGTCCGGGCGTCGGGGACGAGGTCGGTCTGGAGGCGGTCGTCACCAACACCGGGAACGTCTCGATCGCTGACCTCACGGTCGTCGTCGCGGACCGCCCCGAGTTCGCTGCAGCGTGCCCGGACGGCCCCCTCGCGCCGGGTGCGTCGATCGCGTGTGCGGTCGAGGGCACGCACACGGTGACGCAGGACGACGTCGACGCGGGGTCACTCGGTTTCTCGGCGGTCCTGCACGGCACCGGCGCGAGCGGCGACACGGTGACCGCGAACGCCTCGGCGACGCAGGAGACCGTGGCGCAGGCCCCGGCGGTCGGATCCACGCTCACGTCCTCCGTCGAGCCGACGGGTGACCGTCCGGCGGCGGGCGACCCGATCACCTCGACCCTCGTCGTGGGGAACACCGGCAACGTCACGCTGTCGGACCTCGAGGCGACGGTCGCCGACCACGCCGGACACGCCGTGGACTGCCCGGACGGGCCGCTCGCACCGGGAGCCGAGGTCGAGTGCACCGTCGAGGACGGCACGATCCGGCAGGCGGACCTGGACCGCGGCACGGTGGACGTCACCGCCGACGTGACGGCGCACGGGCCGAAGGGTCAGGACGTCGCCGCCTCGGACACCGCCACCGTGACCGTCGACCAGCACCGGGGCCTCGCCGCCGTCGCGCACGCCGCCCTCGCTGACGACGGTTCCGCACCCCACGCCGGGGACCGCGTCGCGCTCGACGTCCTCGTGCGCAACAGCGGCAACGTCACCCTCCGCGACGTGGTCGCCGAGGTGGACGGCCGGAGCCCTGCCACGGACTGCCCCGAGGACGCGCTCGCACCCGGGGCCGAGGTGACCTGCACCCTCGCCGACCACGTGCTCACGCAGGGGGACGTCGACGCCGGAGCCGTGGAGTACACCGTCGAGGTCCGCGCCACCGGCCCGGGCGGCGACGCCAGCACGACCGACAGCGCGTCGGTCACGCTCGCCCGTGTGCCGGCCCTGACGGCCTCGGCGACGAGCGTCCTCGACGCGACCGAGCACGAGGTGCCCCTCGCCGGGGACACGGCGACGGTCGGGATGACGGTCCGGAACACGGGCAACGTCACGGTCACCGGGGTCCGCGCCGCGGTGGTCGACCGTGCGGGCCTCGAGATGGACTGCGGGGACGACGTCCTCGCACCGGGTGCCCGGACCACGTGCGCGGGCGCGTCCTACACGCTGACGCAGGCCGACGTCGACGCCGGGTCCGTGCGCTTCGACACGACGGTGGCCGCCACCGGGACGAACCGCGAGCGCGCCGAGGCCGCAGCGTCCACGACGCTGACCGTCGTGCGGGCCCCGGCGATCACCTCGCGCGCAACCGCCGCGCTCGTCGACGGCGCCCACGCGGCGCCGGTCGCCGGCGACGAGGCCGAGGTCGAGGTGCTGGTGCACAACGCCGGCAACGTGACCCTGCACGGGCTGACGGCAGCGGTCGAGGGCCGCGAGGGCCTCGTCGTGACCTGCGCCGACGACACGCTCGCGCCGGGAGCCGACGCGACCTGCACGGCGTCGCGGTACCGCTTGACCCAGGAGGACGTCGACGGCGGTCGTGTGGACTTCGCGGTCACCGCTGCGGCCACCGGCGCTGACGGGCGTCGCGTGACGGCATCGGCAGGCGCCGGTGTCGACGTCGACCGAGCGCCGGCGGTCGACGCCGAGGTGCTCGCGCACCTCGCCGGTTCCGAGTCCGCTGTGCCCCGAGCCGGCGACCGCGTCACGGTCGGCGTCCGCGTGACGAACACCGGGAACGTGACGATCGCGTCCGTGACCGGCGAGGTCGTGGAGCTCCCGGACCTCGCCGTCGACTGTGGTGCGGCACCCGTCGCGCCCGGCGCGTCCGTCGAGTGCACCGTGCCCGAGTACGTCCTCACGCAGAGCGACGTCGAGCGTGGGCAGGTCACCGTGGCGGCGGTCGTCGACGCGGCGGGCCCGGACGAGCTCGCCGCCGACGCCCGCGACGAGGTGCGGGTCGGACTCACCGCAGCGAGTGCGCTGGACCTGACCGGCACCGCCGTCGTGGAGGACAGCGCAGGACGGCCGGTGGCTCCGCCCGCCGATCGGGTGCTGCGTCCCGGCGACCAGGTGAGCATCCGGTACACGGTGGTCAACACCGGCAACCTGACCGCCGAGGGGCTCGCGCCGCACGACGGCTCGGTGGCGATGGACCTCGAGCACACGGTCCTCGAACCGGGCGCCCGGACGGCTGCGACGTCGGCGCCGCACACCGTGACGGACGCGGAGGCCGCGGCAGGCGAGGTCGTGCTCGTCGGCCAGGTCACGGGTCACGTCGCACGCGCAGACGGTGACTCGGTCGTGGAGAGCGACGCGACCACCGGACAGACCGGTGGGCCGACCACGATCATCCGGACCGGACCCGCGACCGCGGGACCCGCCAGCGCGGGTGCGGACGAGGCCCCGCAGGGTGCTGCGGTGTCGTCGGAGCAGCTGCGGAC
>NZ_CAJCKG010000011.1:0-96892 GCF_903970945.1 Curtobacterium sp. ME26 | reverse complement strand
CCGCGCCACCGCCCTCGCGCCCCGCTCTGCACACGACTCCCCTCCACGCCGCTCACCCGATGACCCGGGACGCCGTCCTCACCATCGACCACCTCGACGTCGTCTACGAGACCGAACGGCCCGTGCACGCCGTCAAGGACGTCTCGCTCTCGCTGGCACCGGGGGAGATCCTCGGGCTGGCGGGGGAGTCCGGCTGCGGCAAGACGACGCTCGCCTACGCCATCACCCGGCTGCACAAGCCGCCGGCGAAGGTGGCGTCCGGCAGCATCACGTTCCACGACCGCGACGGCAGCGACGTCGACCTGCTCGGACTGAGCGACGAGCGGCTCCGCGCGGTCCGCTGGTCGAAGCTGTCCATGGTGTTCCAGGGCGCGATGAACGCGCTCAACCCGGTCACCACGATCCGGGCGCAGCTCGACGACGCCCTCGTCGAGCACCGGAAGGGCATGCCGAAGCGGGAGCGACGAGCGATCGCCGAGGACGCACTCCGACGGGTCGGCGTCGACCCGGCACGCATCACCGCCTACCCGCACGAGCTGTCCGGCGGCATGCGGCAGCGGGTCATGATCGCGATGGCGATGCTGCTCGAGCCGCAGGTGATGATCATGGACGAGCCGACCACCGCGCTCGACGTCGTCGTCCAGCGCGAGATCCTGCGGGAGATCGTCCGACTGCGGGACGAGCTCGGCTTCGCGGTCGTGTTCATCACGCACGACCTGCCGCTGCTGCTCGAGATCAGCGACCGGATCGCGATCATGCTCCGCGGCGAGGTCGTCGAGTGCGACACCGCCGCGCGCATCCAGCACGAGCCGCAGCACCCCTACACGCAGCGCCTGCTGCGGTCGTTCCCGAGCCTGTCCGGCGCCCGCGGTGACTTCATCCGCACGGGCCTCGGCTTCGAGGAGGTCGCATCGTGACCAGCGTGACCGTCAACCACCTGACCAAGGACTTCCACGTCCGGAAGGGCCTGCGCAGGAACACGCTGCGCGCCGTCGACGACGTGTCCTTCGAGCTGCTGCCCGGCCGGACCGTCGCGCTCGTGGGGGAGTCCGGCTCCGGCAAGTCCACGATCGCGCGGATGCTCGCGAAGCTGGAGTCCGTCACGAGCGGGTCGATCGACGTCCGGCTCGAGGACGGCACGCCCGTCGTCGGGAGCATGTACCGGCGGCACGTGCAGATGGTCTTCCAGGACCCGTTCGCGTCGCTCAACCCGTTCCACTCCATCGAGCACCACATCGCCCGGCCGCTGCAGCTGCACCACCGGACGCGCGGAGCCGAGGAGACCCGGGAGCGCGTCCGCGAGCTGCTCGACCGCGTCAACCTCGACGAGGACTTCGCCGAGCGTCGCCCGCACGAGCTCTCCGGTGGCCAGCGGCAGCGGGTCGCGATCGCCCGAGCGCTGGCACCCGGCGCACAGGTGCTCGTCGCCGACGAACCGGTGTCGATGCTCGACGTGTCGATCCGGCTCAGCGTGCTCAACCTGATGGGACGGCTGCAGCGCGAGGACCACCTCGCCGTGCTCTACATCACGCACGACCTGGCGACCGCGCGGCACTTCTCGGACGAGATCCTCGTGCTCTACCGCGGCCGGGTGGTCGAGCGGGGACCGTCGGACGCCGTCATCCTCGATCCGCACCACGACTACACGCGGCTGCTCGCCGACGCTGCGCCGGACCCCGAGCGTGTCGACCGGCGCGTGACCGCGGGACCCGTGGTCGACCGGGCGACGATCGACAACACCACCTGCTACGACCACGGGCTCGGCGCGTGGGTGGACGCCCCGGCGGCGCCCGTCGGTGCCCGGTGACGGCGCCGTTCGTCGACTGGGTCACGACCGGCTTCACCGCCCGGTTCCGGACCGGTCCCGAGCAGCCGGTGTCGCTCGTGTCGTTCGTGCCGGACGGCGGGACGCTGTCGGACGGGACCGCCGAACCGCAGCCGCTCGTCGAACTGACGACGGTCGGGCACGGTCGGTTCCCGGGCGGCTTCCGGCACGTCGACTCCACCGTCGGTGCGCGGCTGCGGTACGTGGCGCACGAGGCGACGGGCGCGACGGACGCGACCGACGGGTCGGGTGTGCCCGACGGGACGGACGCGAGCGCGGCCGTGGTGGTGACCGGACCCGGGATCCGGATCGTGCAGGCGGACGCGGCCACGGGCCTCCAGACCGTCTCGGTCTTCCGGGCGCACGACGGCGTGCCGGCGTTCCGCACCTGGACCGAGGTCCGGGCCGAGCGGGGCGAGCACGTCGTCGACTCCGTGTCCTCGTTCGCGAGCGGCGCGTGGCTGACCGACTCGGGCGTCGACGTCGACGACCTGTCGCTGACGCACGCGGCGAACGACTGGGCGGCCGAGAGCCGGTGGCGCACCGACCCCCTGCGGGAGATCGGCCTCGCGCGCATCGACCGCGAGGCGCAGCACCACCCGCCCCGCAGCCGCGCCGTCGTGCAGAACCGGGGATCGTGGTCCACCGGCGAGGCACTGCCCATCGGGGTGCTCACCGGACCCGGGTACGCGCTCGTCTGGGAGGTCGAGCACAACGGCCCGTGGCTGTACGAGCTCGGGGAGACGCGGAGCGCCGCGTACCTGCTGCTCAGCGGACCGACCGACCAGGAGCACCAGTGGACCGCGGTGGTCACGCCGTCGGCGCCGTTCACCTCGGTGCCGGTCTCCGTGGGCATCGCGGGCTCGATCGACCAGGCGTTCGGGGTGCTCACCGCGCAGCGCCGGGCCTCCCGCAAGCTGCGGGCCGCCGACGCCGCGATGCCGCTCGTGTTCAACGACTACATGAACACGCTCATGGGCGACCCCACGACCGAGAAGCTGCTGCCGCTGATCGACGCGGCCGCCGACGCCGGCGCCGACCTCTTCTGCATCGACGCCGGCTGGTACGCCGAGGGGCACTGGTGGGACACCGTGGGGGCGTGGGAGCCCGCGGCCTCGCGGTTCCCGGGCGGGCTCGGCGAGGTCGTCGACCACATCCGGAGCCGCGGCATGCAGGCCGGGCTCTGGCTCGAGCCCGAGGTCATCGGCATCCACTCGCCACTCGCGTCCTCGCTGCCCGACTCCGCGTTCGTGCAGCACCACGGCGTGCGGGTCGCCGAGCACGGACGGCACGTGCTCGACCTGCGGTCACCGGACGCCCGAGCACACCTGGACGCCGTGGTCGACCGGCTCGTCGGGACCTTCGGTGTGACCTTCTGCAAGATGGACGACAACACCATGACCGGGCCGTGGGCCGGTTCGGTGGACGGCGGTCGTGCGTTGCTCGACTGGCTCGACGACGTCCAGCACCGGTACCCGGCGCTGCTCATCGAGAACTGCGCGTCCGGGGCGATGCGCGCCGACCAGGCGATGCTGTCCCGGTTGCACATGCAGTCCACCTCGGACCAGCAGGACCCGGTGCTGTCCGCCTCGATCGCCGCCGCGGCTCCCGCCGCGATGCTGCCCGAGCAGGCGGGGAACTGGGCGTACCCGGCACCGGAGATGTCCGACGAGCTGTTCACGCTGTCGCTCGTGAACGGGGTGCTCGGGCGGATGTACCTGTCGGGACACCTGCCGCGGATGTCGGCGGAGCAGCGGGCGGTCGTCGGGTCCGCGATCGCCGCGCACCGTCAGGTGCTCGAGGTCGTCGACACCGTGCTGCCGGTGTGGCCGCTCGGGCTGCCCGGGTGGGAGGACCCGTGGGTCGCGCTCGGCCTCCGGACGGCGTCGGGCGACCTGTACCTGTCGGTGTGGTCGTTGCCGGGGGCCTCGCGGACGGTGGCGCTGCCGCTCGATCCGGGTCCGGCACCGGGTCGTGTCGTCGTCGAGCCGCTGTTCCCGACGGCGGTGGCGCCGTGGACGGTGTCCTGGGACGGGGCCGCGGGGGTGCTGCACGTCGACAACGGCGGTGCGACCCCGACGGCTCGGGTGTTCCGTGTCCGGATCGAGGGGGCGGACACGGGGCGCTGAGGGGACGCGCGCCGGATGGCAGACGGTGCGCGTCGACGGACGGGAGGCGCGGTGCGGGCAGGTGCCGTGCCTCCCGTCCGCTGTCCGTCCCGTCTCGCCGCGCGGGTCGCGCCGCTCAGCGCCAGCTGCTGCGGAGCGCGCGGAACCAGCGCGGGGTGAGCGCCGGCGGGAGGTACCAGGTCGACCCGGCGCCCAGGAGCGCGATCACCGCCGGGATCCAGAAGAGCCAGCTCGGGCGGGCGGGCAGGGCGAGGACGATGCTCACCAGGACGATGCCGAGGCCGAACCAGAACAGGCCGAAGACCCAGTACGACAGGCCGCCCTTCGCCCAGGAGCGCCAGAGGCCGCTGTAGCCGAGCAAGCCGATGAGCATCAGCGCCGCGCCGACGATCCAGATCAGGTCGTCCCCTCCGCTTTCGTCGCACTCGACCGTACCGGTCGGCGCAGCGGCTGCCGGTGCATGGATCGGAGGTGCCATCGAGACCGCGCTGTCACCAGGAGTCGGGACGGTCGTGGGCGGTATCGTCGGGAGCGCCATCGGGGGTTGGTTCGGCGGGACAGGCGGCGAGGTGCTCGGCGACAAGCTGAACGACATGTACCAGGGGTCGGACTTCGCGAAGGGTGTGCACGACGTGTGGAGGGGGATCTTCGGATGATCTGGGCGATGATCGCGGTGTCGTGCGCGTTCGCGACCGCCTTCCTCGGGTTCGGCGGCATCTGCTTGGGCGCCTTCGGGGCGCTCCTGTCGACGCACGCATTCGTGGTCACCGCTCTCGCGATGGTCGCGGCCTTCGTGCTGATCCTCGTCGCGGTCGGACTGTTCATCTTCGGTGTGCCGGCGTGGCTGACCCCGCGCTGGTACCGGCACCGGAGCGGCGCGTGATCACAGGTCATCGGTGCCGTGACCCGCGACGGTCGATGACCACGGGGATCTCGCCGGAGCGGGTGGACGAGGATCTCGAGTGACACCCGTCGGATTCCTCGTCATGCTGTTCGCCATCGGGATCGTCTTCGGCGGCGCCGGAGCATTGGCGTACGCCGGCGTCTGGCGTTCGTGGATCGGTCGGATCCACCAGAACGTCGTCTTCGGGTGGTTCTGGTTGGGTCTGGCAGTGCTGTCGATGGGGCTCGCGGCGAGCTTCATCCGAACGCGGGTCTTCGGGTTCTCCTTCGTCTTCGCGTTGTGCGCCGCCGTGGCCGGTGCGCTCGGCCTGTGGATCCTGCTGGCCGGTGTTCCGCGGCGGCTCCGACCTCGCTGGTACCGCGTGGAGCGTGAACGGTGAGCGTCCCGACGGAGTTCCGGCCGCCGAACGTCCCGTCGCCCCCGGGAACACCCGGCATCGAACCCGCGGTGACAGCGGCGAGGACGGGTGTCAGCGAAGCAGTCCGAGCTCCATCGCGCGGGTGACCGCCCGGGTGCGGTCGTTCACGCCGAGCTTCTCGAACACGTGCCCGAGGTGCGTCTTCACCGTCGTCTCGCTGAGGAACAGCGCGCGGCCGATCGCCGGGTTCGACCCGCCCTGCGCGACGAGCTGCAGCACCTCGAGCTCGCGCGGGGACAGCGTCGGTCCGGCGGGGGCCTTCGTCGTGGCCCGGCGGACGAGGGCCGCGGCCGCCGAGGGCGCGAGTGCGGTCTCGCCCCGGGCGGTGGCGCGGAGGCCAGCGAGGATCTCGGACTCCGGTGCCGCCTTGAGCAGGTAGCCGGCGGCCCCGGCCTCGATCGCGGCCAGGATCTGGTCGTCGGACTCGTACGTGGTGAGTATCAGGACCTGGATGGCGGGTTCGCGGGCGAGGATCCGCGCCGTTGCCTCGTCCCCGTCGATGCCGGGCATCCGCAGGTCCATCAGGACGACGTCGGGACGCTCAGCGAGGGTGATCGAGACCGCGGTCTCGCCGTCGCTCGCCTGCCCGACCACCGACACGTCGTCGGCGTCCTGCAGGAGCGCGACGATCCCGGCGCGGACGATCGGGTGGTCGTCCGCCACGACGACGCGGATCACCGCGTCACCGCCGACAGCGGTGCGGGTGCGGACGGGAGGCGCCGCCCGGCCCCGGTGGGGACGGTCGCCTCGACGACGGTGCCGGCTCCGGGCGACGAGGCCACCACGCAGGTCCCGCCGGCCAGGGCGAGGCGGTCGCGCAGGCCGCGCAGGCCGTGGCCGGCGGACGGGACGGACGCGTCGAAGCCGGCGCCGTCGTCGGCGATCCGCAGGGTGACCTGCGGGCCGTCGACGAGCAGTGCGACCCGCGCCGAGGTGGCCCGGGCGTGCCTGCGGACGTTCGCCAGGGCCTCCTGGCCGACGCGGAGCAGGACCACCTGCGTGTCGCGGTCGAGCGGGACGTCGGGAGCATCGACGGTGACGGTGATCCCGGTCTCGCGGGTGCACCGTTCGCCGAGGCGGTGGAGCGCTGCCCCGAGGCCGTCGCTCGACACGCCGGCGGCTCCGGCGGCGACGAGGGTGCGGGAGTCCTCGAGTGCTGTGCGAGCGGCCTCCTCGAGCACGGCGAGTCGGTCGCGCAGCCGGTCGACCCGGTCGGCGTCGAGGTCGCCACGCGCCCGCT
Organism: Curtobacterium sp. ME26; assembly: GCF_903970945.1. NCBI lineage: Bacteria > Bacillati > Actinomycetota > Actinomycetes > Micrococcales > Microbacteriaceae > Curtobacterium > Curtobacterium sp. ME26. Next base: position 90,376 of record NZ_CAJCKG010000011.1, on the reverse strand, counting down.
CGGTGAGCATGACGATGCCAGCGAGGTCCTGCGCGACGGTGTCGTGGATCTCGCGCGCCAGACGCTCCCGCTCGCTCGTCACGCCGGCGGTGCGGTGTGCCTCGGCCAGGGACGCCTGCGCGGACTGGAGCTGTTCGAGGAGCAGCCGTCGCTCGTCCGAGAGCCGGGCGATGCGGGTGATCCAGAGGCCGAGCGCGCAGGCTCCGACGACGCTGATGCTCTCGATGAGGAGCGTCGAGAGCAACTCGTCGGGCCCGGAGGCGATCTGCAGCCCGATGCCCGACGCGATGCCGATGACGACCGAGACGGCGATCGACGTCCGGGCGCGTTCGATCTGGCACCAGGCGACCGGGAACAGGATGCACTGCACGAACGCGGTGCTCGGCACGACGGCCGGCAGGACGAGGGCCGCGACGACGAGGAGCGGCACGAACGCGGCCGCGGACCGGGGGTCGTCGTACCCGCGCCGGCCGTACGCGACGTACGCGACGGCGAGGACGCCGAGCATCGCGAACGCGGGCCACCGGGTCGACCACGGTGACCAGCCGAGGGCCGCGATCACCGCGATGAGCGCGACCGTCACGCCGAAGGCGACGTGGAGTCCCACGTTGCGCTGGGTCGTGATGCGGTCCATGCGGCCAGCCTCCCATCGATCCGCGCCGGTCCGGCGGTTCTCCACAGGCCCGTCAGGCATCTCGACGGTTCCACCGGAACGTCAGGAGGCAGGCGACCACACCGAGGACCAGCCATGCTGCCAGGACGAGGGTTCCGAGACCGAGGTGCCACGCGCCTCCCGGCTCGGCGGACGCGAAGCCCTCGGGCAGGAACACCGACCGCATGCCCGACGCCATCCAACGGAGGGGGAAGACGCCGGCGACGGTCTGCAACCAGTCGGGGAGCTGTGTGAAGGGGAGGTAGACACCGGAGATGAACTGCAGGACCAGGACGATCGGCACGATGGTCGCGGTGGCACGGCGGCCCTCGCGGGGGAGCGCCGAGATCGCGATGCCGAGGACGCAGCTCGTGGCGACGCCGAGGAGCACGATGCCGGTGAACCGGGCCCACGCGCCGCCGTCGGTCGGCAGGTCGACGCCGAAGAGGAGGGCGGCGATCAGGAGCAGGAGCACGACCTGGGCGGTGACGGTGACCAGCACCATGCCGATCTTGCCGACGAAGTACGACAGGACCGGCAGCGGGGTGCCGCCGAGGCGCTTCAGCGTGCCGTCGCTCCGCTCGCCGGCGATGTCGACGCCGAGCGACTGGGTACCCGAGAGCAGGAGAGCGGTGGCGACGAGGCCGGGCAGGTAGTAGGTGGCGTAGTCGACGCTCACGTCGGGGCCCGCCTGGATGTCGGGCGAACCGCTGAAGGCGACCGAGAACAGCGCCAGCATGATGACCGGGAAGAGGAAGGTGAAGAACACGGCGTCGGGGGCACGGAAGTAGGAGCGGACCTCGTAGCCGATGCGGTGCAGGCCGAGTGTTGCGGCGTTCATGCTGCGTCCTCCGTGGTCGTGTGGTGCGCGCTGTGCTGTGCGCTGTGTTCGGCGATCATCGCGAGGTAGACGTCCTCGAGCGCGGGGCGGATCACCTCGAGGTCGTGCATCGCCGTCGCCGTGCTGCGGACGAGCGCGGTCGGATCGGTGGTCCGCCGTTCGTGCTCGATGCCCGCGTCGTCGCGCCACCGGACGACCGGGGTCCGGGCCTCGGTGCCGCCGATCTCGTCGATGGGGGCGATGTCGATGAGGCTGCCGTCGGCGATCACCGCCGCCCGGTCCGCCAGGTGTGCGGCCTCGTCGAGGTAGTGCGTCGTGAGCAGGATCGTCGTGCCCTCGCGCTTGACGTCGTCGATGAGCTGCCAGAACTGCCGGCGGGCCTCCGGGTCGAAGCCGGTCGTGGGCTCGTCGAGGAACAGCACCTCGGGCCGGCCGATGATGCCGAGCGCCACGTCCACCCGGCGCCGCTGCCCACCGGAGAGCCGGCTGATCCGGGTGTTGCGCTGGGCCTCGAGCCCGGTGACGGCGAGGAGGTCCTCGACCGACCGGCTCCGCGGGTACAGGTGCCGGAAGTGGGCGAGCTGCTCGGCGACGGTGACGTTCGGGGACTCGCCGCTGGTCTGCAGGACGATGCCGACCCGGGCGTTGTGGCTGCGGCTCGTGCGGGCCGGGTCGTGGCCGAGGACGCGGACCTCGCCGGCGGTGCGGGAGCGGTAGCCCTCGAGGATCTCGACCGTGGTGGACTTGCCGGCGCCGTTCGGGCCGAGCAGGGCGAAGGTCTCGCCGCGCTCGATGGTGAACGAGACGTCGGACACGGCGCGCTTGCCGTTCGGGTACTGCTTCGTGAGGCGCTCGACCTGGATGGCGGGGCTGTTCGGCATGGTCCCAGCCTGCTCGCGCCGTGCGGGCGGCGGATCGGAAGGCCGGGCGGAGCAGCATCCTCCGATCGGAGGATGCTGCTGACCGCCGCGGTCGTGGCGGGCGTGGGCCGTGCCTCCCGTCCGACGCGCGTCAGGAACCGAGCGCCGCCCGCAGGAAGGGAGCCGTCCTGCTGTCCGGTGCGGCGGCGACCGCCGCCGGTGTGCCGGATGCGACCAAGCGGCCGCCCTGGTCGCCGCCCGCCGGACCCATGTCGATCACGTGGTCGGCCTGGGCGACGACGGACATCGTGTGCTCGACCACGACGACGGTGTTGCCCGCGTCGGTGAGCCGGGCGAGCTGTGCCGTGAGGAGTTCGACGTCGGCGGGGTGCAGCCCCGTGGTCGGCTCGTCGAGCAGGTAGAGCGTGTGACCGGAGCGCGCCCGCTGGAGTTCGGTGGCGAGCTTGATCCGCTGGGCCTCGCCGCCGGAGAGCTCCGGTGCGGGCTGTCCGAGGCGGAGGTAGCCGAGGCCGACGCTCCGCAGGGCGTCGAGGGCGCGGGCGGCGGCGGGGAGGTCCGCGAGGGCCTCGGCGGCCTCGTCGACCGTCATGCCGAGGACGTCCGCGATGGTCGCGCTGCCCCGGCGGACCTCGAGGGTCTCGGCGTTGTAGCGGGCGCCGTGGCACTCCGGGCACGGTGCCCAGCTGCCCGGCAGGAAGAGCAGCTCGACCGAGACGGAACCCTCGCCCTGGCAGACCTCGCACCGGCCGCCCTCGACGTTGAACGAGAACCGGCCGGCGGTCCACCCACGCTCGCGGGCGTCGTCGGTCGCGGCGAAGGCCTGGCGGACGGCGTCGAACATGCCCGTGTAGGTCGCGAGGTTCGACCGAGGTGTCCGGCCGATCGGCTTCTGGTCGACCTCGACCACCCGGCTGATGACGGGGTGCGCGGTCGCGATCGCGGGGAGGACCCCGCCGACGAGCGAGGACTTGCCGGAGCCGGACACCCCGGTCACGGCGGTCATCACGCCGAGGGGCAGGTCGACGTCGAGCCCGCCAGCGTCCGCGGCGCTGCCGGTCCGTCCACGCAGGTTGTGCAGGGTGGCGTCCCGGATCTCGAGGGTGCCGACGGGCTCGCGCGGGTTGCGCGGGTCGCGTGGTGCTCGGGGCGCCAAGTAGCGACGGGTCACGCTCTCCGACACGTCGGCGAGTCCCTCGGGTGGCCCGCTGTAGAGCACGCGACCGCCGCCGGTCCCGGCACCGGGGCCGACGTCCACGATCCAGTCGGCCCGACGGACGATGTCCATGTCGTGTTCGACGACGAAGACGCTGTTGCCGCTCGCGCGGAGGTCCTCGAGGACCTGCACGAGCGGCTCCGCGTCGGCCGGGTGCAGGCCCGCGGACGGCTCGTCGAGCACGTAGACGACCCCGAAGAGCCCCGAGCGGAGCTGCGTGGCGATGCGGAGGCGCTGCATCTCGCCGGGGGAGAGCGTCGGCGTGGCCCGGTCCAGACCGAGGTAGCCGAGCCCGAGGCCGGTGAGGACCTCGACGCGGCTCAGCAGGTCCGCGGCGATCGACTTCGCCACCTCGGACCGTTCTCCGGACGTCACCCGGCTCTGTGCCGCCGACGGTTCCGTCAGCTCGGCGGTGGGGCGGAGGACCTCGGCGACCTCGGACAGCGGCAGCGCGTTGAACGCCGCGATGTCCAGCCCGCCGAACGTCACCGCGAGGGCCGCGCGGGTCAGACCGGAGCCGTGGCAGAGCTGGCACGGGCCGGACTCGACGAAGCGCATCGCCTTGTTCCGCTGGGCCTCGCTCTGCGAGTCGGCGAGGGTGTGCAGCGTGTACTGCCGGGCGCTCCAGAAGCGACCCTTGTACGGCTTCGCCACGCGGTCGCGCTTGGGGTGGACCTCGACGACGGGCTGTTCCTCGGTGAAGAGCAGCCAGTCACGGTCCGCCTGCGGCAGCTCCCGCCAGGGCCGCTCGATGTCGTAGCCGAGCACGGCCGTCACGTCGCGGAGGTTCTTGCCCTGCCAGGCGCCGGGCCAGGCGGTGATCGCGCCGTCGCGGATCGACAGCGACGGGTCGTGCACGGCCGAGGCCTCCGTCACCTCGTGCGCCGTGCCGAGGCCGTGGCAGCGCGGGCACGCTCCGACCGCGGTGTTCGGGGAGAACGAGTCGGAGTACAGCTGCTCGGCACCCCCGGGGTAGGTGCCGGCGCGGGAGTAGAGCATCCGGACGGAGTTGCTCAGCGTCGTCAGGGTGCCGACGGTCGACCGGGTGCTCGGGGCGCCGCGGCGCTGCTGCAGGGCGACCGCCGGGGGCAGGCCCGTGATCTCGTCGACGTGCGGGGTGCTGCCCTGGGCGATGAGGCGTCGGGCGTAGGGGGCGACGGACTCGAGGAAGCGGCGCTGGGCCTCGGCGAAGACGGTGCCGAAGGCGAGGCTCGACTTGCCGGAGCCGGAGACGCCGGTGAAGGCGACGATGCGGTCACGGGGGATGTCCACGTCGACGTCGCGGAGGTTGTGCTCGCGGGCGCCGCGGACGCGGATGAAGCCGTCGGCCGGGATGGTGTGGTCCGTGGGGTGGTGCGGGGCGGGCATTCGTTCGAGCGTAGGCGGCGACACCCTGCGGTGTCCGGTCCGGGCCGTCCGCGTGTTCCCTCCTGCAACGTCCGCTGAGTGGACCGCAGCGCCCGCGCGTAGACCGGAAGGCATGAAGGTCGTCGGAGTCGAAACGTTCGGAGGGCCCGAGGCCCTCGCCGTCCACGAGGTCCCGGAGCCGCACGCCGGCTCCGGCACCGTCCGCATCAGGGTGCAGGCGTTCGCCGTGAACCCCACCGACACCGGGGTCCGTGCGGGCCAGCGGGACTCGTCGGAGGCATCGCCGCCGTACGTGCCCGGGATGGACGCCGCCGGGGTCATCGACGAGGTCGGCGACGGGGTCGAGGGCTGGCAGGTCGGCGACCAGGTCATGGCGATGGCCCTGCCGCTGTCCGAGCACGGCGGCGCGTACGTCGAGCACCTCGTCGCGCCGGTCGGCTCGTTCACGCGGATCCCGGCCGGGCTGTCGATCGAGGAGGCCGCCACCGTCCCGATGAACGGCCTGACCGCGCTGCAGATCCTCGCGCGGTCGGGGCTCGGCACCGGGGGGACGCTCGCCGTGACCGGAGCCGCGGGCCTGCTCGGGAACTACGTCGTGCAGCTCGCGAAGCAGCGGGGCATCACGGTCATTGCCGACGCCGCGCCCAAGGACGAGGACCTCGTGCGGTCGCTCGGACCCGACCACCTGGTCCGACGTGGTGACGGCTTCGCGGCCGCCGTGCGCGGGATCGTGCCGGACGGGGTCGACGCGCTCGCCGACGCCGCCGTGCAGCGGGACGAGGTCGTCGACGCCGTGCGCGACGGCGGGTTCTTCGCGGACGTGCGGGGCTGGGAGGGCAACGGCGCTCGCGACATCCGGTTCGAGCGGATCATGGTGTTCTCGGAGTACACGTCGTTCGACCTGCTCGAGGAGCTGCGCCAGGCGGTGGAGGACGGGATCCTCGTACCGCGGGTCGCCGAGGTGCTGCCCGCGGAGCGGGCGTCGGAGGCGCACGAGCGGCTCGAGGCCGGCGGGACGCGGGGGCGGTTCGTGCTCACTTGGTGAGCGCGGGTCGCTTGGGCGACCACATGCCGGACGGGAGGCGCGGTGCCAGGTGGCACCGTGCCTCCCGTCCGTCGCGGTGACGGTCAGACTTCCGCCTTCGACTGACGATGGTGGCCCAGCGATCGAGCTCCTCCTCGACACGATCTGCGGTGGCCACGGGATCGTCGTGCTCCCACGAGCGGATCACGCGCCAGCCCTCCGACGTCAGGATCGCTTGGTTCCGGGCGTCGCGCTGCCGGTTCGCGAGGAGCTTCCGCCTCCACAACTCGGCGTTCGCCTTCGGGAGCTGCACGTGCTCCTCGCAGAGGTGCCAGAAGCAGCCGTCGACGAAGACCGCGATCCGCGCCCGCGGGAACACGAGGTCGGGGCGGACGCGACACCGGCGGCTCACCTGCCGGTCGACGAAGAACCGACGGCCGCGGCGATGGAGCTCTCGGCGCAGCGCGAGCTCGGGTGCCGTGTCACGGCGGCCGAAGCGGGCCATGTGGCGGCGGCGTGCGTCGTCGGCTTCCCACTGATCCATGCGTCGAGCGTCACAGACGGGTCAGGTCGTGGCATGCCGAACGAGCGATCGGTGGACCGTCTGCCGCTGCGCTAGCGCTGTGCAGGAGGAGCGGACGCGGTCTCCGCCGCAACGTCGTCGTGCGCTGCGAGGAAGTGTCGGACGCGGGCGAGGCTGCGCCGGAGCTGCACGACCGTGATCGCACCGACGACGACCAGCACCCCGACGAGGACGATCCGGAACCACGACGTCACGTCCGACGCGAGGCCGATGACCTGCGAGCCCGCGATGCCGCAGAAGAGGAAGAGCTGCTGCGCCGTGACGAGCGGGAGGGTCACTTCGAGCACGTGAGCATGGGCGACGGCTCGTGCCTCGAGGGCAGCGGGGATCGGTGCTCCCGACAGGACCGCTCGCTGCACGTCGCGCTGCTCGGCGGCGTCGAGACCCCCGGTCGCGGCGCTCACGAGGTGCTTCATCCGGAACTGCGACACCATTGTGGACAGTGCGGCGCCGAGGCCTCCGAGGGCCATCGCGCAGCCGAGGCTGGTGAGGAACACCTCGAGCGAGCGCTCGCCGTAGCTCAGCCACACCCCGATCGCGATCCCCGCAACGGCACCGGCGAGCGCGATCCAGGACGCCCGGCGTGCGGCTTGACGGACGGCATCCTGCAACTGCGTCTCCACAGGGGCAACAGTAGGGCCCGGTCCGCGATGACGTCCGGCTACCATCGGCCGCGTGAGCAGCGACGTGACGCCCGGACGGTACCGGCACTTCAAGGGTGGGGAGTACGAGGTGGTCCTGGTGGCGAAGGACGTCGAGACCGAGGAGCCGGTCGTCGTCTACCAGGCGCTGTACGGGGAGCGGGGGCACTGGGTCCGGTCGCTCGCCGACTTCACCACCCAGGTGTCGCGAGACGGGTACGAGGGGCCGCGCTTCGTCCGTCTGGAGTGACCGCCGACGGACGGGAGGCGCGGTGCCAGCTGGCACCGCGCCTCCCGTCCGGCACGTGGTTCCGGACCGTGCTCAGGCGAGTCGCGGTCAGCTCATCCGCGTGGAGGCGATCCCGCCGTCGACGTCGATGGTGCCGCCGGTGACGAACGCGGCGTGGTCGGAGACCACCCAGCGGACCGCCCGGGCGATGTCGACGGGCTGCACCGGGACGCCGGCGGGGGTGCCCCGCGTCATCGCGGCGAGGACGTCGGCCGAGTCGGCGTTCCCCGGCGTCGCCGTTACACCGGGCGCGACGGTGACGACCCGGATACCGCGGTGCCCGTACTCGGCGGCCCAGGCGCGGGTCAGCTGCTCGACGGCCGCCTTCGTGGCGGGGTAGAGGGCCATGAAGGGGACGCCGACGCGGGCCATCCACGAGCCGATGTTGACGATGTGGCCGCTGCCGCGCTCCGCCATGCCGGGAGCGAGGGCGGCGACGAGGACGTGGGGTGCGCGGATGTTCGTGGCGAGGAGGGCGTCGACGGTGTCGTCGGCGAGGGACTCGGTCGGGCCGCCGGGGTAGACGCCGGCGTTGTTGACGAGGACGTTGACGTGGCCGCCGAGCTGCTCGCGGGCCTCGGCGGCGAGGGCGCGGACCACGTCGGGGCCCTGCGACAGGTCGGCGGTGAGCGCGACGGCGTGCCCGCCCTGGCGCTCGATGTCCTCGGCGACGGCGCGGGTGCGTTGTTCGTCGCGGCCGTGGACGGCGACGGTGAGGCCGGCGGCGGCGAGTTCACGGGCAATGGCCTCGCCGATGCCGCTCGATGCGCCGGTGACGAGGGCGGTGCGGGGTGTGGTCTGGTCGTTCGGTGCGGTGGTCATGCGTCGATGGTCCGGCGTCTTCGGTGGCCGCGGCTTGCCCGGATCCACGAGGACGTTGACGAATCCCGCAGCAGGACCCCGGAGCGCTGTCGCGGTCTCCGTCCCGTGGGTAGCGTGGCGACGTGGACGACCGGATCGCGCAGCACCTCGACCGTGCGGCGGCGGTTGCGTCCGCGCATGCTGCGGTCCCCGGGAAGGACCGGCTGGACGCCGTCGCCCGAGCAGGATCGGCGCACCACGCGGAGACCCTCGGGCTGACCGTGTCGAAGGTGCACGAGCCGACCGGGCTGTTCGACCGGCGGTACGAACCGTCGTTGTCGGTCGTGCTGCGCGGGCGGAAGCGCTCGATCGTCGGGGAGGACGACCAGGTGTGGGGCCGGGAGCGGTTCATCATCACGCCGGTGGACCTGCCGGTCGTCGCCGGGGTGGTCGACGCAGCGGGGGATGACGGGTTCGTCGCGGTCGTCTGGCGACTGGACCCGATGGTGGTCGGGGAGGTCATCGCCTCGATGTCCGTGCCGGTGTCGGCGTCAGGGATTGCCGCTGCCCCGCTGCCTCGGCTCGGGAGCTGGACGGAGCCCCTGGCGGACGCGTTCGCCCGGCTGCTCGCGCTGCTCGACGCGCCGGAGGACAGCCCCGTGCTGTTCCCGCTCGTGTCGCGCGAGATCGTGCTGCGGTTGCTGCAGACCGAGCAGGCACCGAGGATCACGGCGGCTCTCGACGGGACCGGGTCGTCGGTGGTCGCCGGGGCGACGGCGTTGCTCACCAGGCGCATGGCCGAGGCGTGGTCGATGGAGCGGCTCGCGCGGGAGCTGCGGGTGAGCGAGTCGACGTTGTTCGCGCGGTTCAAGGATGCGACGGGGATGACACCGGCGCAGTACCTCAAGCGGACGCGGTTGGGGGAGGCGCGGCGGCGGATGGTGGTGCACGGGGACACGGCGGCGCGAGCTGCTGCTGTGGTGGGGTTCCGGAGTGCGTCGCACTTCTCGCGGGACTACCGGGAGGCGTACGGGAGGCCGCCGGCGGCGGATGCGGTGGTGGTGCGGGGGGAGTTGGCGGGGGTCGGGGCGGTGTAGAGCCAGCCGCGGTGCGGTCGTGCAGGAGCGGATTGCGCCGGTAGGGGCGCTCACGCGGGTCCCTCGCGGGACGTAGGTCGAGGCTGCGGCGACCTAGCCTATGGACGGACTGACAGCGTTGCAGACCCTGTCGCACGCCCTCGCTCGCGCCGGGCTGCCGCTCGCCGTGATCGGGGCAGCTGGGCTGCTGGAGAACTACTTGGTGCAGCTGGCGAAGACCACCGGGCCGACCATGATCGCGGATACTGCGCGGGCGGACGAAGCCCTGATTTGGTCGCTCGGGCCGAATCATGTGGTGCCGCGGGTGTTCCTGCAGCCTCTGCTGTTGGCGAACTCGTGCCGGACGGTGTCGATGCGCTCGTCGATGCTGCAGTGCAGCGCTACGACGTCCTTCACGCCGTTTGCGACAGGGAGTCTCCCCAGACGTGCGGGGTGGCAGGGCAACGAAGCAAGGGAACTAGGTTTGTGCAGGGGATGGTGATCCGAAATACCGGGCGCTCGACAAGCCCGAGCAGCTGCGGCACGTGGTGGACGGCGGTACGTTGAGGCCGCGGGTGGCGGACACGCTGCCGGCTGCGCGTGCTGTGGAGGCGCAGGAGCAGTTGAAGGCAGAGCTGACGCGGGGGCGGTCCGTGCTGACGTCGTAGGGCATTTGGCCTGATCACCGTCCGGCGCTTCGTCGAGGCCTCCTCGTTCAGAAGCTAACGACTCGGCGGGCGCGGACGACGAGGACAAGCCGGCGAGGCCCCAGCAAGCGTCATTGCGTCGCGCCTGCGGGACGACGTCAGACCGTGCCCCTAAAGTCGTGCCATGACTTCGGCCACGATCCCAACAGACGCTGGTGCCTCACCAGCAACGACTGAGTGATGATGAGCGCCCTGTCTGCGAACGCTCGTCTGACTGCCGTGCGACGAGTAGAGCCGAACGTGCTCTCCCTGCCTCCCGCGGATGTTGACGACTCTCCTCGGGCCGCCTTCACGTTCGTCGATCTGTTCGCGGGCCTCGGGGGTTTCCATGTCGCTCTTGACGGTCTTGGGGGCGAGGGTGTGTTCGCTGCTGAATGGGAACCGACGCTCAACGCCCTGTACACGAGAAACTTTGGAATCAAGCCGTGGAGCGACATCAACGATCTTGACACCGACTCGGTCATTGAACGCGAGGTCCCCGACCACCACGTGCTGACGGCGGGTTTCCCATGCCAGCCCTTTTCGAAGGCCGGGGATCAAATGGGCTTTGCTGACACTCTTCAGGGTCATCTCTTTTTCAAGGTTCACCAGATTCTCAAAGTCAAGCGACCGCGCCGCTTCATTCTGGAAAATGTGCCCAATATCCTGACGCACGATGAGGGTCGTACTCGCAGAAAAATCCTTGACATGCTGGCGGCACTCGGCTATCTCGTCGACGTCCGCAGATTCTCTCCTCATGATTTCGGCATCCCTCAGGTTCGAGACCGCGTCTATTTCGTGGGGTCACTCGATGGACTGGATGAATCCGTGTGGCCCCCGAAGCGCAGCGACCCAACGGACATAACTTCGGTACTTCGACACGAATTGCCAAGCACACGCGCTATCCCTAGTCAAACCCTACGCGCGATTGACATGTGGGGGGACTTCCTTCGTCGATCCCCAGCATCGTTGAAAATGCCGTCTTTCCCAATCTGGTCGATGGAATTCGGTGCAACCTATCCGTACGAGGATGAGACTCCGGCCGGTGTGTGGAAGCGACGACCGGTGTGGGGTCTGCGGCAGATGAACCTAAAGGGTAGCTTTGGTCGAAGCCTCGAGTGTTCCGTTGCTGAACAGAAGAGACTGATCCCGAGTCACGCGAACCGCGAAGGGGACATCCAGTTCCCAGCCTGGAAGCGCGCCTTCATCCGCCAGAATCGACGCTTTTACCAGGAGAACTCGTCCTGGATCGACCCTTGGCTCGAGCAGTGGCAGCCAGAGCACCTGCACTCCAGCCTTCAGAAGATGGAGTGGAATGCGCAGGGCGAGGAGCGCGACATCGACAACTTCGTACTACAAGTGCGTGCATCGGGCCTGCGAATTAAGCGCCCAACGACGTCGCCAAGCTTGATCGCGTTCACCAAAACTCAGGTTCCAATCCTTGGTGCTAACCTCACCGGCAAGCGACGTTACATGACTCCTGCTGAGTGCGCGGAACTCCAGAGCCTTGGCGGCATCGAGCTTCCTTCTTCTGATTTGGACGCCTACAAGGCGCTCGGCAACGCCGTCAACGCCGGTGTGGTCAGCGCCATCGCCCATCGCCTTCTCGACGGGCTGAGCGATTCCGTGACTACTCACTCCGACCACAACCTCCGAGGAGCAACTGCGTGACCGAGAATGTTGATGTCGTAGACATCGAGATCGCTGAGGACCCTCGCACTCAGTTGTGGGAGAGCATCGCTGCGGGGATCTCCGCGCTGTCCGAAGCTACTGACACTCCGTCTGGCATATCGGCGGCGCCCTCGTCCATCAGCAGCGCAGATGTTGACATGTCATCGGACTCATGGATGCCCTTCATCGTGGAGTTGCAGGGCTGGCTCAACCTGTCCGAACAGTTATCGAACTCCGGTCGTGACGCATTCCTCTCCAGCCTTGTAGCGGGTCTTGAATTGGAGCCGGACGATGCCATCGATAAGGCAGCTGATTCAACTCAGCTCTCCCCACTGGCGCTGGAGCGGCTCAGCCAGCGCATCGAACTCGCGCTGCGTTTACAGCAGCAATTCGCGGAGGATCTGGAGGCTGAGGGCGCCACGCGGGCGTCCGCGACGAGTCGTTGGTCGGCGGCCTGGGAAGAGTCCGATCCCGGTGCCCAGCCTCTGAGTACCGAACCTGTCATTGCCACGTCCGACGTTGTGCCGATTAGCGAGTTGACCAATTCCGACCTCAATCTCACTCCGTCGTATCAGCGCGGGGACGTCTGGACGACGGGCGACAGACAGGCGCTTATTGAATCCGTCCTCCGTGGGATCCCCCTTCCGTCAATCATTTTACGCGAGGTCAGTGCTTCTGATCCGCAGGAGGTCGTCGATGGCAAGCAGCGGCTTACGGCGCTCCTCCGATTCGTCGGCAGTCATCCCGCTGCGCTTGAGCGTGTCCAGAAGGCGGAAGCCCGCCATCCAGGCAAAGATCTGCTTAAGAACTTCCGAGAGGACTATCCCAAGTTCAAGGCAGCGTGGAAGACGTTAGAGAACGAAAGCATCACTGCCGCTTTGGAGAACGAATACTATTTCCCCTTCAAGTTGCGTAACAACGGAAGCGGCGGCCTTCTTGGCCCCGAGCTGGAGGCGCTTCATGGTAAGTATTATACGCAAATCCTCAAGCAAGTTATCAAAGTCGCCGGGGCTGAGATGACAGTCGAGAAACTGTTCACCAGAACTGTGCCGTACAAGGTTCCGGTGATCCGATACACGCAGGCTAACCCTCGCCAAATTCACGACGTTTTCAAGCTATACAACCGGCAGGGCGTTCACCTCAATGCCGAGGAGATTAGGAACGCCGCGTTCCATGAGATTGAACTGACCCCTGCGATCCTGCTTGCGGCGGGAGATGCGGACCCCAGGGTCGCCGTCGAAGACATCGCCCCTTCGCTCGCTCACGTCTCAGACCTCGCGAGTCTCGGTGAGACTCTCAGAGGTTATAACTTTGGCGTAGCTCGTTACCGTCGAACCAAGGTCGTGTCTTGGATCCTGTCGCTGCTCTTGCTCGATACGAACGGCCAAAAGGTCAAGACAACCGCGCGCCACATCGACGAGCTCCTTACCCGGGTCCAGGACGATGAGCAGGACCCGCTGCGCTCGAAGCAGGTAATCGCCGATCTATTCGAATGGCTGGTTTCTGCCATAGATCTGCACGCGCGCCATTCAGAGCTGTGGTCCGAGGAGTTTATGGACGGCGGCAAAGGAACTAGGTGGCAAGAATTGCAACTCGTTGGTTCGCTCGTTGGGATGGCCTTCGCGTTCGCTGCATCTCCGGACGACATCGAGGAACGCATCGCGCTGAATGCTGAAACTATTTGGGAGACCAGTGGCGGGGCTTGGAAGCGGATCGAGAAGGCCCAGAGCAAGACGCAGTGGGATTACATCGCGCGCATCGCCAAGGGATTGATCGAAGCGCTTGGCCTCGACCCCGCGCGAGCCTCCGAGGCCGTGAAGCATCGCTTTGGTTCTTCTGGGTACGAGTCGCTCGAGCGCATGATCCTTCCGGAGAATGAGCGCTGACTATGCCGCAGCCGCCGCTCACCGAGCACGTCTACTTCCATGCGCCGGGAGCGCCTCCTGCAGATTCCTGGTGGTCGCGCTATGCGGCGGAACTTCAGGGAATCAGTCCGACTGCGCGAGCGGCCATCGAGACGGACAGCCGCTACATCCTCGAACGTGGCATCTTCGGCGACGGCGCTCCGGCTCGCGAGAGCTGGCCAGCCGGTCGTGCACGGACCGGACTCGTGATGGGCTCCGTCCAGTCGGGTAAGACCGCGTCGATGCTTGGTGTGTCTGCAATGGCGATGGACCGTGGTGTAGACGTCATCGTGGTGTTGGCCGGCACTAGCCTCTCGCTTTGGCGACAAACATATGGGCGCGTCATCGCGCAGCTCGACGCCGGCCCAGATGGAGCGGCCAAGCGCTCGCGTCGACTGCTCTGCCCACCCGCTGCCGTCGCGCTTTCAGAGGGTAATCAGCCGTTGGACCGCATTTACGGGCTGATGCCGGCGACCGTGAAGCAACGGATGGTGCAGCGTCAACCGCTCATCATCGTCGCGATGAAGCAAACCGACCACCTTCGCGCGCTCGGCAATAGCCTCCGCAAAAACGTGTTCGGCGCGGTGAGGCAACTCGACCGCCCCGTGCATATGTTGGTGCTCGACGACGAGGCGGATGATGGCTCCGTTTTGGACGCAATCGTAGAAACGTCTCAGGACCCCGTGTATGGTAATCTCAAGCAGATTCCCCGGACTGTTGCAAATTTGTGGGACCCGCCTCAAGGGGCACCGGATAATTTCTTTGCTACCTACGTTGCCTACACCGCTACGCCCCAGGCTAACCTCCTGCAGGAAGACCACAATCCACTCGCTCCCCGCCACTTCTTGGTGTCGCTGCGCACCCCACTTGACGTCGGCTATCCGGTCGATTTGGCAGACCCGGCAGACCTCAGCGTGCCTCGCTCGGCGAGCTACCCGGAGCCCGCGGGCATGCCCGCCTATTACACTGGCGGGGAGATTTTTTATCGACGAGCTAGCAGCGCGGGCTTGTGTGTGGAGACGACCGGTGCCGCCCCTCACGACCTCGCGGAAGCGGTTAGGGCATTCCTAGTCGCGGGCGCAATTCGTTTGTTTAGGTCGGGCAAGCTCGGTCCGACATCGGCAAGAGCGACGTACTTCACGACCGAGGCTGACGCCCGCTCGAGTGTCTCTTCACCTCACTCAATGCTCTACCACCCCTCGGCGGTCATCAAGGAGCACTTTGAAGCGGCCGAAGAGCTTTTGCTGTGGTCTGGCGTCGCCGACCGTCAGATTGCGCACCGGCTCCTGAAAGGGAGAGATGCTCGGCTGCCTGAGGCACTGATAACGGGGTTGCTAGCGGATCCGGCGCCGTGGTCGAGATGGCTCGACAAATATCGTGCGTCCGCCGATGCTATCGGGTCAGAGTTCGATGTGCTTACACCTGCGATGTTCCCCGACTGGAAGACGACCGAGACACTGTTGGTCGACGAGATTATTCCGGGAACCAGAGTGGCGGTCGTGAACAGTGATCCGGGTGCGGACGACCGTCCTGCGTATGCGCCTACGGAGGATATAGAAACCGGGAAGTGGAGGGCTGCACGAGACCTTAGTACGATCTTTGTCTCCGGTAACGTGATGGCCCGCGGGCTGACCCTCGAAGGCATGACGACCGCATTATTTCAGCGCTCATCAAGCAACCCTCTCGCCGACACGCAGATGCAGATGCAGCGATGGTTTGGCTATCGTGGTGATCATATCGATCTATGCCGCGTCTTCGCGTCCCGAGAGCAGCTTGGCCTCTTCCGCGCTTATCATGACACTGACGAGGCTCTGCGCGCCGCTATCTCGGAACGGATGATGGCTGGCGGAACTGAGCCGGCTATTCTACAGGGCGCGAATTTCGTCGCGACGGGTAAGATCGCAAACATAGGGAGCCGTCCGCTAGCGCCGGGAGCGCAGCCCTTCGTTCGAGTAATAAATAGCGGTCGGCGAGCTGATCCGAATCTCGAAGTAGTCGCACGGCGCTTTTCGGGGTCCTCATCCGATCTCACTGTCGGGGGGGTCCTTCGGGGCCGCATCCTGGATCGTCCCCTCGAATTGTCTGAGGCTGCCGAGATGCTCGACAGCCTTTCCTTCGATGAGTACCGTCCTAGTGCCGAAGGTACGCAGGGGGACCTTTGGAGGCGGATCGAGTCGCGGGTGCATTCTGTAGCTCCGCTGCCTGAACCGCGTCTCTACCGTCCACCAGTCGCGCGGGGGCAAGGAGACTCTGCGCGGCGGGATTGTCCGTATTCTATCGCCGCCTATCTCCGTCTTTGGTCCGCGAGTCTAACCCGGCCGGTCCCTGGGCTCTTCATCACTGGCAGCCCGGGCGAGCTATGGTCATACGCGAACCTTGCGCTCAAAACCGCCGATCGGCCGCGGTTCTGGGTGGGCATCCGTTATGGAAATGGCGCACGGGTTTCCCTTGGCCCGCACAAGCGATTCCCGTTCGAGGTTCGCGCAACCACTAAGAATGTGTCCTCGGGGGAACTCACCACGACCTGGGGCGCAAACGATCCCACCGCGGTCCCGGGACAATACCGTGGCGACGCGTACTTCGACACCTACCGTCGGGAGGCGTTCTCGCCTCTCGTTAGTGATGGCACGTCGTGGCGCCCGAGTGGCTCCGACGGGCAGATTCTGTTCTACATCAATCAACATCCAGGACAACTGCACCCCGCTGTGGCAGTAGGGGTCTGCATTCCAGCTGGCGGCCCTGAACAGTTCTCCGCCACGCGTGCTGTGGCCGCTGATGCCCGGAGGAATCTCACACATGATCAATTTTGAGGACGTGCTCTCGAAGGTGGTGTCAATTCCCGCTGGGGACGCGGGGAATGACCGTACGATTACCTGGCTGACGGAGGCTCAAGTAGTGGGCCTCGCCAGAAATAGTCGGGGGCACTTAGAATTATTTCTGGCAGGCGACCCGCTGAAGGCCAGGATGCGCGCCGTGGACTCGGCAATGCACCACCACTCATGGCACCGTATCAATCAGTCGCCCTTCAGTGCCAACCGAATCCTCCTGCCAGCGCTCGGTCACTTTGATCACGTGGGCGCGTTCATCGCCGCGGAACTCTTGCGTGAGGACGCGGATTCGGACCTCAAACGTGCATTCGCCGTCGCTGAGCCGTTGATCGAGCTGTCGATCAAGCGTCTTGAGATATCTGAAAATGCGATCCTGGGGCTGGCTGGCGAACTACTAATCCTCGATTCGCTCTGTCGCCAAGCAGATGACATGCATGTGGGTGGGATCGTTTCTGCATGGGATGGTTGGCGGCGCTCAGCTCGGGACCTCAGTTGGGAGGGCACCGGGGTGGAGATCAAGACCACTACCCGGAGTGCCTCGAGTCACCTCATTCAAGGTGTCCACCAGGTTGAACCTGCACCAGCCTCGGACGATGCGCCGGGGGAAGCCCGTCTTCTGCTCGTCAGTGTTGGCCTGCATTTGGCGGAACCCGGTATGACGGCTGTGTCGATCCCTTTCCTTGTGGATAGCATTCTCCTGCGACTAAACGCCGTTAGTGCTGCGGGCGTGAGCGCAATATTCTTGAGCCGGGTTTCCGCGTACGGCTCCGAGTCTGGCATCGGCTATGAGCACGAGTCGATGGCTAACGATGCGCCATTTACGACCCGGTTCGGGATCACGTTCGTTCGGGGGTATGACATGAGCGACTTCTCGATTAAAGTCCTCCGGAGAGAAGATGTTCTAGAGCACCAGCATGTAGATGTCCAGTCGTTGATGTTCCGAGTGGACCTGCCCGCGGTGATCACGCACAGTAACCCCTTGTCAGGCCGCCGCCGCGTCGCCGAAAGCATTTTGGAGTTGCATCCGTAGACACTTTGGCGACTAGTAATCGAGCGTTTCACCCGCCTCCGCTGCGGTGGAGAACGTCGGCCCCGTCGGCAAGACCCGCGCCGGTGACGTGCTCGCGCCCAGGGGAAACGACACGGCTTCGGCGGATGATCCCAAGGGACGCGAGGAACGTCGGCGGACGCCCCTAAGCTCGCGGGGCACCGAACGACACAGGGGAGCATATGCAGATCACCACCGACGGCCAGGCCCTCCTCAGCCCGAGCGACCTCAGCACGTGGGCGACCTGCGAGTGGGCATTCCTCCGCCGCCTCGACGCCAAGCTCGGCCGCGGCGGTCCCCTGCCCGACGAGCACGACGACATGCTCGAGCGCACCGCACGCCTGGGAGACCAGCACGAGCTCGACTACCTCGAAATCCTCAAGCAGACCCGCGACGTCGTCGAGTTCGACCGACCGACACCGCCCGAGTACCCAGCGGCAGCGCAACAAGCGATCAATGCGTTCCAGACCGGCGCCGACGTCCTCTACCAACCGACCTTCCACGAGCCGCCCACCCCCGATCGCCCGGGCTTCATCGGCTTCGCCGACTTCATCCTCCGCAACGCCGAGGGCGCCTACGAGGTCTACGACACCAAGCTCGCCCGCCACGCCAAGATCAGCGCCCTGCTCCAGCTGGCCGCCTACGCCGAGCAGATGCAGGCGCACGGCATCCCCACCGGCAAGCAGGTCCACCTGGTGCTCGGCGACCGGACGACCACCACGCACGACCTCGCCGACATCGCCCCGGTGTACCGAACGCAGCGCGCCGAGCTCGAGCGGGTCATCGCCGAGCGGATGCGGGAGCACGAGGAACTGCAGTGGGGCGACCCCCACTACTCCAGCTGCGGCCGCTGCACCATCTGCCAGACCCAGGTGCAGCAGTACCGCGACCTGGTCCTCGTCGCCGGCATGCGCCTCGACCAGCGCACGAAGCTGATCCGGCAGGGGGTGCGGACGATCGACGACCTGGCGAACCGCACCGCGGCCGTGCCAGGGATGTCGCGATCCACGCAAGACAGGCTGGTCCGTCAGGCGCGCCTCCAGACCGAGACCGAAGCCGAGCAGCAAGCAGGCGGAGCCCAGAAGGGGCCGGCCAAGCCGCGCTTCGAACTCCACGACTCCCGCGCCCTCGACGCGATCCCCGCGCCCGACCCCGGCGATGTCTTCTTCGACTTCGAGGGCGACCCCCTCCACACCGAGGACGGCGTCCACTGGGGCCTCGACTACCTGTTCGGCCTGGTCGACGACCGCGCCGACTTCACCGCCTTCTGGGCACACACGGTCCGCGACGAGCGCCAGGCGCTGATCGACTTCCTCGCCTTCGTCAAGGAGCGCCGCGCGCAGCACCCGGGCATGCACGTCTACCACTACGCGGCGTACGAGCGGACGCACCTGCTGTCCCTCGCCGCCCGGCACGGCGTGGGGGAGGACGACGTCGACGACCTGCTCCGCGCCGGCGTCCTCGTCGACCTGTACCCGATCGTCCGCAAGGCCCTGGTGGTCGGCAGCCGCAGCTACTCGATCAAGAAGCTCGAGCCGCTGTACATGGGTGAGGACCTCCGCACGAGCGACGTCACGAACGCCGCCGACAGCATCACCGCCTACGTCGAGGCGATCGAGGAACTCCGGAACGGCGACCCCGCGACCGGTCAGCGGATGCTCGACCAGGTCGCCGACTACAACGCCTACGACTGCCGCTCGACGCTGCGGCTCCGCGACTGGCTGCTGTCGCTCTGGCCGCCGCGGTCTGAGCCGGCGACCGACGAGGCCGAACTCCTCCCGCCGATCCCCGTCGAGCGCGAGCCGAACCCCGTGTACACGGCCCTCGCCGCGCAGATCGCGGACGTCGACCCCCTCGACCGCGACGCCGACCAGACCGCCCTGGCGCTCGCGGCCGCCGCGATCGACTACCACCGCCGCGAGGCCAAGACCTTCTGGCAGGACCACTTCGACCGCCTCCGCAACCCCGTCGACGACTGGGCGGACACGCGTGACGTCCTGGTCGTCGAGCGCGCGTCGGTCGAGCGGGACTGGGACACGCTGCCGCGTGCCCGCTCGCAGTCGCGCGAGATCCGGTTGTCGGGGACGCTCGCGCCCGGCTCGCGCATCCGGCCGGGAGGCACGCCCCACCTCGTCTACGACGACCCACTCCCGCCGTCGGTCACCGCTCCGGCGCCGGGTTCGAAGGGCGCGTCGGCTCGCGCGGTCGTGCTGGACGCCGAGCAGAACGGCGATGCGTTCGAGGTCCTGGTGAAGGAGAGCCTGCCGGTCGGCGGTGGCGAGCCCCACCACGACTTCCCGATCGCCCTCGCGCCGGCCGCCCCTCCGCGGGCGAAGCCGCAGCCCGAGGCGATTGCCGAGTGGGGCCAGGAGGTCCTCGACGCCCTGCCGTCGATGCTGCCCGACCCGGCGCTCGACCTGCTCCGCCGGGTCCCGCCGCGCGGCGCACTCGCCCCGGTCGCCGGGGACGACACCGTCTCCGCGGTCGTCACGACGCTGCTCGGCCTCGACCGGTCGTACCTGGCGATCCAGGGCCCTCCCGGCACGGGCAAGACCTACGTCGGGTCGAACGTCGTCGCTCGGCTCGTCCGGGAGCACGGCTGGCGCGTCGGGGTCGTCGGCCAGTCCCACGCGACATCGGAGAACTTCCTGTCGTCGGTGGTCCGCGCGGGTGTGCCCGCCGACCGCGTCGTGAAGGTACCGAAGTCCGGTGCGACCGAGGACGAGCTCGAGGCCGCCGCATGGACGCCGGTCAAGAACAACGCCGCCGTCTCCGCCTTCCTGTCGTCGTGCGCCGAGACCGGCACCGGGGGAGTCGTCGGCGGGACCGCGTGGACCTTCGCGAACGAGGGCACGATCCCGCGACGCTCCCTCGACCTGCTCGTGGTCGACGAGGCCGGGCAGTTCTCGCTCGCCCCGACCATCGCGTCCTCCATCGCCGCGCAGCGCCTGCTCCTGCTCGGTGACCCGCAGCAGCTCCCGCAGGTGTCACAGGGGTCGCACCCGGAGCCGGTCGACCAATCCGCGCTCGGGTGGTTGGCGGACGGGGAGCACGTGCTCCCGCCCGAGTTCGGCTACTTCCTGGCGCACACTCGGCGCATGGAGCCCGCGCTGACGGCGTCGGTCTCGGGGTTGTCCTACGACGGGCAGCTGACGTCGATCGTCAGCGGGCGGCACCTGGACGACCTCGAGCCGGGCGTCCACCCGGTGCCGGTGGTGCACAGCGGTAACACGACGTCCTCCGCCGAGGAGGCCGCGCGGGTCGTGGAGCTAGCGCAGGACCTGATCGGACGCCGGTGGGTCGACGGGGACGTCTCGCGTCCGCTCACGGACGAGGACGTCATCGTCGTCGCGCCGTACAACGCACAGGGGGCGCTCATCCGCGAGGCCCTCGACCGCGCCGGACTCCGCGGGACGCAGGTCGGCACGGTCGACATGTTCCAGGGGCGTGAGGCCGTGGTGTCGATCACGTCGCTCGCCGCGTCGAGCGCGGCGGACATCCCGCGCGGGCTCGACTTCCTGCTCATGCCGAACCGGTTGAACGTGGCGTTGTCGCGGGCGCAGTGGGCGGCGTACCTCGTGTACTCGCCGGCGCTCACCACGGGGTTGCCGCCGTCGATCAGCGGCCTGTCGTTGCTGTCGCGGTTCATCGAGCTGGTCGAGCCGCGAGCCTGACGCCCGAACGTGGGCTTTCCTCGATCGCCGTGCGGCTGGGAGCGTCGGGGTGTGTCAGACGGACCAACAACGCTCGGACAACCGGACCCGCTGCACGGACCTGTGCCTCGAGCGACGCCGGTCGGCGCCCTGCCGATGACCCTTCGCGCCCGTCGCCCCGGGTACGCGGTGATGCAGGAGTGCCTCCGCCTGCAGTCCGAGGCGCCGGCACGAACCAAGGCGCAGCGCTTCTGGGGCGCCGATCCGGTGGTCCCGGCCGCACGGTCGTGGTTGAAGGGCGCGATGGGGGAGCGTCGGGTCGCCGCGGAACTCGACCGCCTCGGGCCGGCGTTCACGGTGCTCCATGCGGTGCCGGTCGGTTCCGGGTCGACCGACATCGACCACCTGGTGATCGGTCCGACCGGTGTCTTCTCCGTCAACACGAAGAACCACAGCGGACACAAGGTGTTCGTCGGCGGTGGCGCGTTCATGGTCGGAGGGAAGAAGACCTCGCACATGAACGCCGCGCAGAGCGAAGGTCGGAGGGCCACGCGCCTCCTGTCCGATGCAGCGGGCGTGCCCATCCTCGTGCAGCCGCTGCTCGTCGTGGCGGCGGAACGCATCACCTTCGGCAAGAAGCGTGCGGCCGTGGTCGTGCTGACTCCGGAGCAGGTGCGGCCGTGGATCGCCGGACTCGAGCGTGCTCACTCCGACGAGGCGGTCCGCTACCTCTCGATGCTCGCGGAGGACCGCGGGACGTGGCACGCGAGCGCGGTCGTGCTCGACGACACGCTCCGCCTCGAACAGCGCTTCGATCGGCTGCTCCGCGAGATCGACGACGCACGTACGCGGCGACGGCGGGCAGCGCTCGCCGTGGTGCTCGGCGCCGTCACGCTGCCCGCTGCCGGCCTCATGGCCCTCTCGGGCTTGGCAACCGTCCTGTTCGGAAGTTGACGAGCGAACCGACCGCCACGGGCTCACCGTCGGTCCGGAATGTAGACGAGCAACCGATCAGGACGCGACGTCCCTGAGCACGTCCGCTATCCCCGCGATCGTCACGCTCGCGACGGCCCACACGAGCGGCGCGACCAGGACCGCGGCGATCAGCACGCCGAACAGCAGCCCCGGCGACGAGCGTTCGGCAGCGGCACACGGTTCCGCCGGCGGATCAGGACGGCAGCGACGACCGCCACCCCCACGACGTAGACGACCGCGACCATGAGTGCGACGAGCAGCAGCATCGAGGTTCCTCCCCAACTCGGTGCGAAGCCGCCAGCCGAGCGAGCCGCCCGGGCGGCCGCGGTCAGTCCTCGTCGTCGACGGGCAGCTCCCCACGCAACTGCGCCCGGATCCCAGCGAGCACGTCGGCGTGCAGGAAGTTCGCCGCCTCCGCACTCGTCGGGTCCACGACGATGCCGAACTCCTCCGGCACCGCCGTCACGAGCTCGGCCATCCGCACCGGACGGGCCTCGGTGCCGGGGACGCCCTCAGTGAGCTCGGCGGGGTCGGTGAAGACCGGCACGAAGGGCAGCTCGCGGATCATCACGTGCGCGATGCTCCCGCCCTCGGGGTCGTCCGCCGACTTCCACGGCACCCAGGCCGCACTCGACAGGAAGCCCTCGGCCGAAGCGGCCATCCGCGTCCGCAGCTCGCCGGCCGCGGTGGACGCGGTGTTGTCGACGCCGCGCCCGAAGGCCGACCCGGTCGTCTCGTTGCTGCTCATCGCGTTCCCTCCGAGATGGTGTCCCGCCATGCTCCCACGCACCGGCGCGCAGGCCGAATGCGCACTGGCGGCACCGGTGTCGGTACGGGCGTCTACAGTCCGAGCAAGTGTCCACGACCTGAGTCAGGAGCACCGTGTCACCATCCCAGCTGACCCGACGATCGCTCCTCGCAGGAGCGCTCGGGCTCGGTGCCGCCTCCGTCCTGAGCGGGTGCGTCGCGAACAACGGACCGCAACCGAGTACGGCGGCGCCCGGGTCGAAGGCCGACATCGGCGAGGTCGAGGGCACGCTCCGCTTCGCGTTCTGGGGCGGCAGCGACGGCGAGAACACCGGGTTCGCCCGGGCCAAGGCGGGCTTCGAGAAGCGGCACCCGAAGGCGACGATCGAGCTGCAGACCCTGCCGTACGACGGGTTCTTCTCCGGCATCGACCGGGGCATCCTTTCGAAAACGGCACCGGACGTGTTCCGGGTCGACTACACGAGCATCGGCAAGTACACCTCGCACGGGGTGCTGCTCGACATGACGCCGTACCTCAGCGCCGCGGAGTCGAAGGCGTTCCTGCCGGCGCTGTACGACGCGGTCCGGTTCGAGGGCCGCACCTACGGCGTCCCGCACCAGACTGACACGTCGGCGATCGCGTTCAGCCGCAAGGCCCTCGACGAAGCGGGCATCGGCGCCGTGCCGGACCGGCTCGAGGACGCCTGGACGTGGGAGGAGTTCGCCGACGTCAGCACGAAGCTCCGGAAGAGCCTGCCCGACGACAAGTACCCCTTCGCCTACGACTGGACCGCGGCCGGCGCCTACCGCTGGGCGAGCTTCCTGTACCAGGCGGGCGGGTCGCTGCTCACACCCGAGCTGACCCGCTCGGCGGTGGACAGCGACGCCGGCAAGAAGGCGATGGCGTTCACGCAGCGGTTCTTCGACGAGCGCTGGGTGCCGGCGAACAACACGATCAAGACGACGGTCTACTCGGACAACTTCTTCCTCAACCAGACGGTCGCGATGACGTTCGTCGGCGACTTCCTGGTGCCCGAGCTGGCCGACGGCACGAACGGGTACCAGGGCGGCGAGTGGACCACCACCTACATGCCGCAGGACCGGGCGGCGGCGTCCGACCTCGGCGGCAACGCGATCGTCGCGACGCGGGACACCGAGAACCCGGAGCTCGCCGCGGCCTTCCTCAAGTTCCTCGTCGAGGAGGACCAGATGCGCGACTTCTGCCAGCGGGCGAACGAGCTCCCGACGCTGCTGAGCCTGGCGGACACCCCGCTCGACTACGCGGTGCGCCCCGACGTGATGGGCGTCTTCACGCAGCAGGCGACGACGATCACCGAGACGGCGGTGCGCGAGACGGTGGTGCCGGGCTTCGCGAGCGTGAACACCGCGTTGCAGGACCAGCTCGAGCTCGCCTTCCACGGGCGGAGCACCGACCAGGCGATCCGCTCGATCAGCTCGGCGATCGACGAGGCGGTGGCCGCATGACGGGCGCGGCCGAGCGCATCGGCGGTGCCACGGCGGGCGGAGCCGTGCGGCGCGGACCGCGGCTGTCTGCCGGACGCTTCCGTGCCTCCAGTACGGCCGCCGCGTCGGCGTTCCTGCTGCCGAACGTCGTGCTCATCGTGATCTTCACGCTGTTGCCGCTCGTCTACGCGCTGGTGATCAGCTTCCAGGACCTCGACTCGCTGGGCGGGACGAGCTGGGCCGGTCTCGGCAACTACGCCCAGCTCATCACCGACCCGGTGTTCTGGCAGTCGGTGTGGAACACCGGCGTCTTCACGCTCTTCACCGTGCCGGTCGGCATGGCGATCGGGCTCGGCATCGCGGTGCTGCTCAACGGGGTGCTGCCCGGCCGGGCCGTGTTCCGGACGATCATCTTCCTGCCGCTCGTCGTGTCGGGGGTGGCGACGGGTGTGCTCGGCGCGTGGATGTTCGACCAGAACAACGGGTTCATCGACAAGTTCCTGGCGACGCTCGGGCTGCCGCAGATCGACTGGCAGTCGAGCGGCGGGTGGGCGATGACCGCGGTCATCCTCATGACGCTCTGGCAGCGCATCGGCTTCGACATGCTCATCTACCTGGCGGGGCTACAGGGCGTCGACCCAGCCGTGCAGGAGGCCGCGACGACTGACGGCGCGAGCGGCTGGCAGCGATTCCGGCTCATCACGTTCCCGCTGCTCGGTCCGTCGACGTTCTTCCTGCTCGTGATGAACCTCATCTACTCGTTCCAGGTGTTCGACACCGTGTGGGCGATGACCCGCGGTGGCCCCGGCTACGGCACGACCACGGTGGTGTCGTACGCCTACCGGGTGGCCTTCGACGAGCACGGCCCGCAGCTGCTCGGCTACGGCGCCGCGGTCGGCATCGTGATCTACCTCGTGACGCTCCTCATCACCGGACTGCAGTGGCGCTTCAACGCCGGACGGGACCAGACGGACTGATGACCTCCTCGACCTGGAACACCGGCGCCGCAGCGTCCGGCCGGACCGCCGCCGCGGCCACCACGACCGCGACCCGATCGCCGCGGAAGCGTCGCGGCCGCCTGCTCTGGCTGCGCCTGACCGTCGCGGTGATCGTCACCGTGGTGATGGCCTTCCCGCTGTACTGGATGTTGCTCACCGCGTTCTCGACCCGCGCGGACCTCTACGCACCGGGGCTGCACCTGTGGCCGCAGCACTTCACGCTGCAGAACTTCGTGCGCCCGTTCGCCGAGTTCCCGGTCTGGCGCTGGTTCGCGAACTCGCTGCTCGTGTCGGTCGTCGTGACCGTCATCACGGTGGTGTGCAACCTGCTCGCCGGGTACGCCTTCGCCAAGTTGAAGTTCCGCGGGCGGAACGCGCTGTTCCTCGTGCTGCTGTCGACGCTCATGATCCCGCCGCAGGCGATCATCGTGCCGCAGTTCTTCATCTCGATCGGCCTGCACCTGTACGGCGGACTCTGGGCGGTCATCCTGCCCGAGGCCGCGGCGATCTTCGGGGTGTTCCTGGCGCGGCAGTTCTTCCTCGCCGTCCCCGACGAGCTCATCGAGGCGGCGCAGCTCGACGGTGCCGGCCGCTTCCGCACGTTCGTGTCGGTGGTGCTGCCGCTCTGCCGTCCGCTGCTCGCGGTCCTCGTGCTGCTGACGTTCATGGGGGAGTGGAACGCCTTCGGCTGGCCGCTCGTCGCGCTCTCCGGCAACCAGGACCTGTTCACGGTGCCGATCGGCATCGTCGGCACGCTGCAGGGGCAGTACACGTCGGACTACGGCGCGATCATGGCGGTCAACCTGCTCATGATCCTGCCCATCGTCGCGCTCTTCCTCGCCTTCCAGCGCTACTTCGTCGAGGGCCTGTCGCGGAGCGGCCTGCGGTGAGCTCGGGCTCCACCCGGCAGGACCCGTCCGGCTCGCGCCCTTCGGTCGAGGACGCCCGGCACTGGCTGGCCGAGGACTTCGCCGTCCAGGTCGCCGACATCGAGGAGGTCACCGGCGGCACCGACACCTCGGCCGTCGTCTGGCGCGTGGTCGACGACGCCGGGACGGCCTGGGCGGCGAAGTGGACCACCCGCCGCACGGGGACCGGCACGCGACTCGTCACGTCGATGGCCACCGCGGGCGTCGAGGGCACCCCGACCGTCCTGCCGACGACCGACGGGCGCGCACGCAGCCGTCGGGCCGGCGGGAAGCTCGCACTGACCCGCTGGTCGGAGGGCGAGGACGCCGCCACCGTCGGGCTCGGACTGGAGGCGTGGGTCGCCTACGGCGCGCTGCTCGCCGACGTGCACGCACACGCCTTCCCCGTGCCGCCGCGTCGGCAGGGCGCGCGTCGGGGCATCCGCCGTCGCCGGCGTCGCTACCGCGCGGAGATCCGCGCGCTCGACGCCGCAGCCGTCGGCGGGACCGACCCGGTGCTCGACCTCTGGCGTGCGGCTCGCCCCCGGATCGACCTGCTGCTGCGCGGGACCGACCTCGCATCGAGGACGCCCGGGGAGCCCGTGCCCTGCCACGGCGACCCGCACCTCGGGAACGTGCTCGTCGAGCCGGACGGCTCGCTGCGGCTGGTCGACTGGGACGAGGCGGTCGTCGGTCCGCGGGAGATCGACCTGCACCTGGTGGAGTTCAGCGTGCTGTTCCAGCCGGCGACCGCGGCGCAGCTCGCCGCCTTCCGTCGGGGGTACGGGCCGGTGGAGCTCGACGAGTGCCGGTTGGTCCGGTACGCCTGCATCCGGGCGCTCGAGGACCTGACGGCGACGATGACCGCGGCGCTCGCGAGCAGCGGGGCCGAGCGGGACGAGGAACTCCGGGTCTTCACCGGGATCCTCGCGCCGATCGGATCCGCATCGCTCGTCGAGGACCGGCTGCGGGAGGCCCTGGCGGCCGAGGCGGCCTGACGTCCGTGTCAGCCGTCCGTGTCCGCCGCCGGACCGGGTCCGCTCAGTATGCGGCCGACTGCCCGCCGTCGATCGGGACGACCGTCGCGTTGACGTACGAGGCGTCGTCGGACAGCAGGAAGGCGACGACCGCAGCGATCTCGGGCGCCTCGCCGTAGCGCTTCGTCGGGTTCACCTGGATGAACTCCTCGGCGGCCTTCCGCGGGTTCTCCGCGTCGATCTGCTTCATCGAGTTCTCGACCATCGGCGTCCAGATCGCACCGGGGGCGATGGCGTTGATGCGGATGCCGTACCGGCCGTACTCGACGGCGGAGTTGCGGGTGAGGCCGACCACGCCGTGCTTGGCGGCGGCGTACCCGGACTGGTTGCCGATGCCGCGGATGCCGCCGACGCTGGCGGTGTTCACGACCATGCCGGAGCCCTGCTCGCGCATGACCTTGAGGACCTTCTCGAGGCCGAGGAACACCCCGCGCAGGTTGATCGACACGACGCGGTCGAACTCGGCGGCGGTGAAGTCCTCGGTGGGGTTCTGCTTGCCCTCGATGCCGGCGTTGTTGAAGAAGCCGTCGATGCGGCCGAAGCGCTCCGTGGTCGCGGTGACGTACGCGTCGACCTGGGCCTCGTCGGAGACGTCGGCGACGGTGGTGAGGACCTGCGCGTCGGGCGTCGCCTCGCGGACGGCGGCCTCGGTGGCGGCGAGTCCGTCGGCGGAGACGTCGACCAGGGAGAGTGCCGCGCCCTCGGCGGCGAGGCGGACGGCAGTCGCGCGGCCGAGGCCGGAGCCGCCGCCGGTGATGAGGACGACGCGGTCGGTGAAGCGGGTGGTGTCGGGCATGGTGATGGCCTCCTGCGGTCTTCGACGGTGAAGTCGATGCGTCTGCATCAGCTTGCCACCTACGCTACACCTGTCGTCCAGGCGGCCCGATGTCAGCAGCGCGCGAGGACCCGTTCCATCGCGTCCCGCTCCGCCGGAGCGACCCAGAGCCGGTAGGTGGTCTTCACGGCGACCTGGTGCTCGACGTAGGTGCAGCGGAACGCGGTGGCAGCGGGGAGCCAGGTCGCGGCGTCGCCCGAGCGCTTCTGCGCGTTCGAGTGGCCGTCGACGGCGAACAGGTTCGCGGGGTCGTTCGCCAGGGCCTCGCGCTCGGCCTGGGACAGCTGTTGCGCGCCGGTGCGCCAGGCGTTCTCGAGCGCGACGACGTGGTCGATCTGCACGAGGGTCGAGGTGCGGTTGCCGCGCACGAAGTCCACCCGTTCGCCGGTGTACGGCGACACGAGCGTCCCGCGCAGGACCTTGCACGGCCCCTGCCGCTCGACGCCGCTCAGGTCGCGGGCGAGGACGTCGTTGCGGGTGTCGCACCCGTTGCGGTCGACGTCGAGCCACGCGGTGCCGAAGCGGGCCTCGCGGTCGTAGCCGGTCGCGGGCGCCTTCCCCTTGACGGGCAGGAGTGCGAGCTGTCGTCGAGCGGCGTCCGCTGCCGCGGCAGCGGCGGTGGTCCCGGCGGCGTCGGCCGTGCGGGTCGCGTCGGTCGCCGGCCCGGAGGCGCTGCTCGCCCCCGCCCCGCCGCCCGCGCCGACCGACGGGTCGCCGCTGCTCGTCGGCGCGGTCGTCGGTGTGCGGGTCGCGTCCTGTGCGGCGTCGGCGTCGGTGTCGACCGGACCGGCGGCATGGAGGACCGCGCCGAGGACGACGACGGCCACGACGACGCCGAGCGTGCTGAGGGTGGTGCGGGTGCGGGTGCGGCGTCGGTTCGACGTCATGGATGAGCCTTCGGTGATGCGGTGGCGCGGCGGCGCGGTAGGACCGGTCCGGACGGACCGCCCTCGATCCTGCCGTCGAGCACCGACGGAGCCGGGCGGGACACGGCGCACCGGACCCGGTTGTCCGCTCCGGGACGTGCCTCCGAGCACCGGGGGCCGTGCGGCGTAGACACGGGGCATGACCGATCATGCGAACCCCTCCGTGTCCGTCACCGGTGGGTCGATGCCGCTCCTGGGCTTCGGCACCTGGCAGATCCCCGACGCCGATGCGCCCGCCGCCGTGGGCGCTGCGCTCGAGGCCGGCTACCGGCACATCGACACCGCCACGGGCTACTCGAACCAGCGCGGCGTGGGCAAGGCGCTCGCCGCGTCCGGCCTGGCGCGTGACGACGTCTTCGTCACGACGAAGCTGCCGCCGGACAACGCCGACCGCGTGCGGCAGACCATCGAGGAGAGCCTCGACCAGCTCGGCCTCGACCACCTGGACCTGTGGCTCGTGCACTGGCCGCCGAACGGCGAGGCCCGTCCGGACGTCTGGGAGCAGGTCGTGCAGGCGCAGGCTGGCGGACTCACCCGCGCCGTCGGCGTGAGCAACTACTCGTTGGCGCAGATCGACGAGCTGACCGAGGCCACCGGGACCACCCCGGCCGTGAACCAGATCCGCTGGAGCCCGGCCGAGTACGACGCCGGGGTCGCCGCGGGGCTGCAGCAACGCGGTGTGGTGCTCGAGGGATACAGCCCGTTCAAGGCGAGCAACTTGCAGGACCCGACGCTCGTCGAGATCGCCCGGGCGCACGACGCCGACACGGCGCAGGTCATCGTGGCATGGCACGTGGCGCACGAGTTCGTCGTGATCCCGAAGTCGTCGAACCCGGAGCGCATCCGGTCGAACGCCGCGGGCGCACACCTTGAGCTCTCGAGCGACGAGGTGACGCGCATCGACGGCCTCGCCGGCTGACCTTCCGGTCAGACCACATCGAGCACGTCGGCCAGCTCGACTCCGTGCTTGCGAGCAAGCTTCCCCAACCGCCGGTCGAAGGTCGCCAACCGGCCCCGAGCCCCTTGTGCGGTCACGACTGCGGTCGCATCCGGGAAGCCGATGCGCTCGCGAGCACGGAGTCCTGCGACGCCTCGAGCCTGCGCGCGGGACATCGCCACGACGTGGACGCCGAGCGCGACCAGGTGCCGCTCGTGGTCTGCGGCGCTGCCGAGGCGTGTCGGCCGGACGAGCGTCTCCGCGAGCGTGACCGCCGACGTGCAGAACACGTCCCATGCGTGGTCCTCCACGAGTTCGAACGCCTGCGTGTGGAGACCATCCTCCCGATCCAACAGCGCGATCAGCACGTTCGCGTCGAGGACGATCACGCTGTCCGCACGGCGCGGAGGTCGGCCAGGTGACCGGGTGGGTACATCCCCGAGTAGGCGCCGAGTGCGCCGACCAGATCCACCTCGGCGCCGTTGGGGAGCCGGAAGGTCGACTGGCCGGACAGGCGGGACCGCCGCACTACACCCACGCGTGGAGCCTCGGAACCGGTCGTGATGTCGACGGCTGACAGGGACGGGGTGGATCGCGGCGGAGCAGGCCGGCTGGGTTCGACGAGCATGGCGCGACGCTACCGAGGTCCGCGGCCGGCGACCAAGGCGTTCGTATGTCGCATGCACAGGCCCGGACCAGGCGTCAGGCGAGCAGGGAGCGGATGTCCTCGGCGGTCAGGTCGTCGGCGAACAGGGCGTCGTCGTCGATCATCGTGGCGAACAGCTCGGCCTTCTTCGCGGCCAGGGCCAGGACCTTCTCCTCGATCGTGTCCTCCGCGATGAAGCGCTGCACGTTCACGGAGCGGGTCTGGCCGATGCGGTGCGTCCGGTCCACCGCCTGGGACTCGGCGGCGGGGTTCCACCACGGGTCGAGCACGAACACGGTGTCGGCCTCGGTGAGGGTCAGGCCGAAGCCGCCGGCCTTGAGCGAGATGAGGAACGCCGGCGCCGTGCCGGTGCGGAAGCGGTCGATGACCTGCGGGCGCTTCCGGGTCGACCCGTCGAGGTACTCGTAGCCGATCCCGCGGGCGTCGAGGGCGTCGGCGACCATGCGCAGGAACGTCGTGAACTGGCTGAAGACGAGCGCCCGTCGGCCCTCGGCGGCGAGCTGCTCGAGTTCGTCGAGCAGCAGGTCGAGCTTGGCCGAGGGGACCGGGTCGCCGGGCTCGGTGGCGTCCTGCACGAGTGCCGGGGACAGGGCGAGCATGCGCAGCAGGGTGAGCGACCGGAAGACGATCATTCGGTTCCGGGCGAGGTCGTCGATGAGGTCGAGGACCTTGAGGCGCTCCCGGTTCAGCGTCCGCTCGTACAGCGCGCGGTGCGCCGGGTCGAGCGTCACGCGGACGACCTGCTCCTGCTTCGGCGGGAGGTCCGCGGCGACGCTCTCCTTCGTCCGCCGGAGCATGAGCGGTCGGATCCGCCGACGGAGCCGAGCGGTGAGCTCCGCGCGGGCCTGGCCCCGCAGGTCCGGCGAGCCGAGCGGCTTGACGTAGTCGTCGCCGAACCGCGACCACGAGGACAGCAGCCCGGGAGCGACGACGTGGAACAGCGCCCAGAGGTCGGTGAGGCCGTTCTCGAGCGGGGTGCCGGTGATCGCGAACTTCACCGGCGCGGGCAGGTCGACCGCGGCCCGGTGCGTCTGTGACTGCGGGTTCTTCACGAACTGCGCCTCGTCGAGCACGAGGGCCGACCACGGCAGCTCGGCGTACTCGGTCGCGTCGAGCCGGAGGAGCGCGTACGACGTCACGACGACGTCCGAGGCCGCGGCGGCGCGGGCGATCCGGGCGTGGTCCTTCAGCGAGGTCGCCGTGATCGTCGTCACGCGCAGCGAGGGGGTGAAGCGTGCCGCCTCGTCCGCCCAGTTGCCGACGACCGAGGTCGGCGCGACCACGAGGAACGGCGCTCCGTCAGGTTCGGTGGCGCGGGCGGCGGCGACCATCGCGAGGACCTGCAGCGTCTTGCCGAGGCCCATGTCGTCGGCGAGCACCCCACCGATGCCGTGCTCGCGCAGGAACCGCAGCCAGGCGTACCCGGCGTGCTGGTACGGCCGCAGCTCCGCGTGCACGGCGTCGGGCACGGGGACGTCACCGGGGGGTGCGGCGTCGAGCAGGCCCGCCGCGATCCGCTGCCACCGGTCGTCGTGCTCGGACTCGTCGGCGAGTTGGTCGAACTCCGACCAGATGCCGGCCTGCAGCGGTGTCACCGTGAGCGGCTGGTCGGGCTCCCACTCGTCGAGCTCGCGGGCCTCCTCGATGACCTCCTTGAGCCGGTCGAACGCCGGGTCGGCGAGCGACAGGTAGGAGCCGTCGACGAGCTTCATCCGCCGGTCGCGCTTCGCGAGCGCCCGGAGCAGCGGCGTGAAGGGGAGCTGCCGACCGTTCACGGTGACGAAGATGCCGAGGTCGAACCAGTCGTGCTTGGTGGACGGCATCGTCGTGACGCGGATGTGCGGTCGACCGCTGAGCCGTTCGTGTTCGGTCGGCTCACCCTGCACGACGGTGCGGACACCGAGTCCGGGCAGGGCCGGCACGAGCTCGTTCACGAAGACGGCGGCGTCGGCGTCCTCGACGGTGCCGTCCTCGAACCAGGCAAGCCCGCCGCCGGGCCCGGACGACTCGGTCTCGTCGGCGGCGTGCAGCGCGGACAGGTCGGGCAGCGGACCGTGCAGGGCGACCGGGTCCTTCCGGCCGTCGACGTGCCAGCGCCACTGCAGGTGCACGCGGTCGTCGGTGCGCGGGGCCCGTGCGGGCTCGAACGTCACCGTGAGCACGAGCTCGGGCGGGGTGCGCTCGGGCAGCTCGACCGATCCGTCGGAGCTGACCAGCCCCAGCGCCCCGCGGAGGCGCGGCGACCAGTCCGCCAGGAACTCGTCGACGGCCTCGCTCGGGACCGTGATGCGGGAGCCCTCGACGAGCATCCGACGCTGGTCCTCGGGGACCGGCGACGGCGTCGGGGCCAGCGTGACGTGGAACTCGGGGCTCTCGCGGAAGGCGTAGACGCCGTGGTCGCCGATGGTCCGAGCGGCGCCCTCGGGGACGGGACGGCCGTCGACGACCGCGCTCGCACCGATGACGAGCGCACCGTCGTGACGGGCCGCGTCGAGGAGCACACGGGCCTCGGCGCCGAGGACGGCCCCGCCGTCACGCTTGCCCGTGACGAACGTGATGCCGAGCCCCGGTGCCTGCTGCAGCAGCGGCCAGAGCAGCGGACTGCCGAAGTCGTCGAGGTGCACCCAGTCGCTCTCGCCCGGCAGCCCGGCGAGCTGTCCGGCCCGGTGCAGCGCCGAGAACTGCAGGAACCAGGCGTGCTGCTCCGGCGCGATGCCGAGCCGGTTCATCGAGTAGGGGAGCGTGCCCCAGGTGAGCTGGCCGCGGACCCAGTTGCCGGCGGCGCTGCGCGTGACGGGCCGGACGCCGAGCCGGACGCTCCGCGAGCGCGTCGGCAGCGCTCGACCGGCCGCCCGTGCGCGCGAGGCGAGCGCGGCGGGGACCGCGTCCCGCAACTCGAACTGGAGGCCGATGGGGGTGCCCTGCGGGGTGACCACCCTGTCGTCGTCACCGGCGAGGCGGGCCAGGTCGTGCCTCCAGTCCGGGGCTGCTGGTGCGCTCACCGGGGCGCTCGTCCGGGGCCCGGCAGCGGCCGCGAGTGCGCGGGCGTTGACGGTGAGGAGCGCGGCGGCGACGTGCTTGCAGTCGCCGCCGAGGGGGCACGAGCAGGTGCTGCGGACCGGGCGGACGAACTCGCCGCGGGCGGCCGTCGTCTCGACGCGGAGCTCGTAAGGCTCGTCGGCGGAACCGGACACGGCCGCCGTGACCGTCCCGTCGTCGTCGTGCCAGGTGGCGTCCTCGACCAGACCCGCGCGGACGACGTCACGGGCCCGACCGAACGTCTGCGGACCGACGAAGCGGATGACGTCGACGGCGTCGATCATCGGGGCGGCGGGCACGGACCCATCGTGCCAGGTGGGACCGACAGGCACGGCCCGTCATCTGGGGGCGTCGCGCACCGCCGGGAAGGTGCAGGATCGGAGCGTGCTGC
This sequence comes from Curtobacterium sp. ME26, assembly GCF_903970945.1. NCBI lineage: Bacteria > Bacillati > Actinomycetota > Actinomycetes > Micrococcales > Microbacteriaceae > Curtobacterium > Curtobacterium sp. ME26. The sequence continues at coordinate 56,293 of NZ_CAJCKG010000011.1, read as the reverse complement.
AGTCACTGGTGTACATGAGTTCCGCCACCGAGCCGTTCGACGAGGACGCACTCGAGGCGGTGCTCGAGCACGCGCGCGCACGGAACACCGAGGACGGCCTGTCCGGGATGCTCGTGCACCGCGGTGGCCGCTTCATGCAGCTGCTCGAGGGCCCGTACGACGCGGTGATGGCGACCTACTCACGGATCGTCGAGGACCCCCGGCACGACGAGGTCCGGCTGCTCGTCGAGGAGTCGATCCACACGCGGCGCTTCCCGGAGTGGTCGATGGCGTACGACCGCGAGTCCGACGGCGTCGCGGTGCCGGAGGGGTTCAGCACGTTCCTCGACCATGGTGACCACAGCGCCGACGCCAGCCGTCCGCGGGAGCTGCTCCGCTGGTTCCGGAACCACCCGATGGCGGACCCGACGGCGTCGAAGGGCAAGCACCGGCGCGACGCCTGAGCCTGACCGGGTCGGTCGCCTGCACGGGCGCCGAGCGGTCGCTCGGGCCGGTCATACTGGTCCGGTGACGACACTGCGAGGCACGATCCGCTCGACCGAGACGCGCGAGGCCGAGGGGTACGCGACCTCCGTGGTCGCGGCGAAGGAGGCCGCGGTCGCCGCGCTCGACCTCGACGGGTTCGCGCTGACGCAGACGAACGCCGTCGAGAGCAAGGCCACGGGGGAGACCACGATCCGGGCGACGGCGCGGTCGACGGCGACGCGGGAGCACGAGGCGTCCGGTCCGAGCTACACGGCGGCGCTCGCGGCGTACCGCGACTCCGTGCCGGACGGGTGGGAGGCGCAGCACGTGTGGGTCGTCGCGGAGTAGCCCTGGTCAGAATGACTGGTCGCGACAGCGGTGCGGATGCTCCTAGGCGTCCGCACCGCCGTCGTCTGTCAGCCAGATGAGCCCGGGAGCGCCTGCCTTGTCGGTGGACAGGATGGCGAGGTCCAGAGCGGCGCCCCGGCGTGCTGCTTCCCCGCGCGCCCATGACGACGCTTCGCTGATGGTCGCGCCGGAGATCTCCTCGCAGTCCAGGTGGGTTCGCCCCCTGGTCCAGAAGAACGCTCGCAAGCGTGGGGTGGCCGTTTCCCATTCCGTGTCTCGCTCGTCGACCGTCTTGTGGTCCATCAAGCCCTCCTTCAGCGACTGAAGGCAGCCTACGATGCGTGTTGAGCGCTCACGTGCCGCGCTGCTGGTTCGCGTTCCTCATCCACTTCCTACGCCAGATGTTCCGCCGCTGGTCAGCGTTCACGTACACCGCTCCATCGGCCGTGTGGGTCTTCAGCCCGACCTGCTGGATGGAGCGGTTCAGGGTCTGCGGGGTGATCTGCATCATTCCGGGCGGCCTGCTTCTTCGTCTGCCCTTGGCCGGCTCCGCGACTTCCTCGGAGCGCAAGTCCTGCAGGAGGTCGGCGAGGTCTCGCTCCTGCAACAGCGCGGCAGTGTCGCCCTCGAGGCCGCAGGCGGAGCACACGAGCGTGGATGCTTCAGCTGCTCCGAGCACCACTGGACACTCACTGACGGTTCGCCGCATACGGGGCACAGGCGGGGGGACACAGGTCGGGGTCCACGCCGACCGCTGATCCTGCGGACGATCTGCGGACTATCGAGATTGAGACGCGTCGGATGTCGCCAGCTTGCTGTGCTTCCGCGAGTACCCGAAGTACACGCCGAGCCCGATCGCGAACCAGATCGCGAAGCGCACCCACGTCTCCCACTGCAGGAACGTCACGAGCCACAGCGACGCGACCACCCCGATGATCGGCACCACCGGCATGAAGGGCAGCCGGAACTGCCGGTCGAGGTCGGGCTGGCGGTAGCGCAGCACGATCACCGCCGAGCAGACCACCACGAACGCGAGCAGGATGCCGATGTTCGTCAGCTCGGCGACGATGCCGATCGGCAGCAGGCCGGCGAGCACCGCCGACGCGATGCCGAGGATCCACGTGACCCGGGTCGGCACGTGGCGCTTCGGGTCGGTCTTCGCGAACCACGCCGGCATGAGGCCGTCGCGGCTCATCGAGAACCAGACGCGCGACGCTCCGAGCATGAAGGTCACGAGGACGGTCACGATGCCGACGATGGCCCCGATCGCGATGACGTTCGCGACGCCGCCGAGCCCGACCGACGCGAACGCCGACGAGAAGCCCGAGGCCGGGTCGATGTCGGTGTACTTCTGCATCCCCGTCAGCACCAGGGTTGCCAGCACGTAGAGGACCATCGCGATGCCGAGCGACAGCAGGATCGCCTTCGGCATGTGCTTCCGGGCGTCGGTGGACTCCTCGGCGGCGGTGGACATGGCGTCGTAGCCGAACACGGCGAAGAACACGGTCGCGGCGCCGGTCATCACGCCGCCGAACCCGAACGGGAAGTACGGCGAGTAGTTGGCGCTGTTGATGTGGAACACCCCGAGCACGACGATGAGCACCACGAGCGCGACCTTGATCGCCACCGCGACGAGTTCGAAACGGGCGGCGCTGCGGATGCCCCGGGTGAGCACGAAGGCCGTGAGCAGGCAGAGCACGATCGCGAAGACGTCGACCACGTGACCGTCACCGGTGCCGGGCGCGCCGAGCATCCAGGCGGGCAGGTCGATGCCGAACTGGCCGACGAGGAAGCCGACGTACCCGGAGATGCCGATCGCGACGACGGCCACGATCGCGGTGTACTCGAGCAGCAGGTCCCAGCCGATGAACCAGCCGACGACCTCGCCGAGCACGGCGTACCCGTACGTGTAGGCGCTGCCGGCCTTCGGGATGAGCCCGGCGAACTCGGCGTACGACAGGGCTGCAGCAGCACTGGCGACGCCGGCGACCAGGAAGCTGATGAGGACCGCCGGGCCGGCGACCCCGTTCGCCACGGTGCCCGCGAGCGTGAAGATGCCGGCGCCGATGATGCCGCCGATGCCGATCGCGGTGAGCTGCCAGAGGCCGAGGTGCCGTTTCAGGCCGCCCTCGCCGCCCTCGCCCTCGGCGCCGTCGTCGATCGTGTCGATCGGCTTCCGTCGGAAGATGCCCTGTGTCGTCGTCGTCACGCGCCCACTCTGCTCCTCCTGCGGCGGCGGTGGTAGACCCGACCCCATGCGCCCCACATCGAGGACCGAACCCGGACCCGGCCAGGAGTCCGTCTGGGACTACCCCCGCCCGCCCGCCGTCGAGACCGTGCCCGAGCGGGTCGTCGTCCGCCTCGGCGGATCGGTCGTGGTCGACACCACCGACGCCGTCCGCGTGCTCGAGACCTCCCACCCGCCGGTGTACTACGTGCCGATGGCGGGCGTCGAGCTCCGACCGGCGGACGGGTCGAGCATGTGCGAGTTCAAGGGCCGAGCACGGTACTTCGACGTCGTCGGCGGGGACGGCGTCGTCGCACCCCGTGCCGCGTGGAACTACCCGACCCCGGAGCCAGGGTACGAGGACCTCCGCGACAAGGTGGCGATCTACCCGTCGGCGATGGACTCGTGCGAGGTCGGCGGCGAGGTGGTGCAGGCGCAGGAGGGCGACTTCTACGGCGGGTGGATCACGTCACGCGTGGTCGGACCGTTCAAGGGCGGCCCGGGCACTCTCGGGTGGTGAGGGCCGTGGCGGGCACGACCCGCGCCTCCCGTCCGGCTCAGCGTCGCGCGTAGGGCGACCAGAACGGCGGCGGGAAGCCGCCGCCGGTGGCGAAGGTGAGCAGCTGCCAGGCCATCATCACCAGGCCGATCGCGGCGAGCACCAGACCCACCCAGGCCCACACCCGCACGGCCCGACGCCGGCCGGCGATGCGGGCCGCCCGCAGGCCGCACAGCACGCCGACGATGCCGAAGACCGCACCGAGGAACACGTGCCGGGCCATGCCCGCGGCGGGGACGATGATGCCCATCCAGAGCGACAGCGGGGCGAGCAGGACGGCGACCGTCGCCAGCGCGGCGGGTGGCTCGTGGTCCCGAGCGACGGTTCCCATGCGTCCGAATGTACCGACCTGCGGGCGCACCTGCGCGTCCCAGCGTGGGGGACTGCCGGGGGAGCCGGGGCACCCGCCACGCCGGACGGCGGCGGTGCGAGCGAGCACGATGGACGCATGCGTACCTTCGTCCGTGTCCTCCTCGGCCTCGCGCTCGTCTTCGCCGGCACGAGCCACCTCACCTTCGCCCGCCGCGACTTCCGGGCTCAGGTCCCGGACTTCGTGCCGCTCGACACGGACACGACCGTGCTCGCCTCCGGGGTGGCGGAGATCGGTCTCGGGAGCGCGATCCTGCTCGCGCCGCGCCGCCGGCGGAAGGTCGTCGGCAGCATCGCGGCGCTGTTCTTCACGGTGATCTTCCCGGGCAACCTCTCGCAGTGGGTCAACCGCCGCAGCGCGTTCGGCCTCGACACTGACGAGAAGCGCGTCGCCCGGCTGTTCGGACAGCCCCTCCTCATCTGGGCCGCCCTCTGGTCGACGCGCGGCTCCGCCGGCGCCCGTCGCTGATGGTCCGGCCGGCCGCGCCGCACGACCCGGACGTCGCGTCCGGGCGGCGGACCGCGGTCGGGACGGCCGTGCGGGACGACCCGGGGTCGCCGACGATCGGACGGGAGGCTCGGCACACCCTCCAGGGGCGCCGGCACGTCGTCGACGTGGTCACGACGGTCGTCCTGCTGGTGCTGTCGGCGGTCGAGTCGGTGGCCGCCGCGGGCGGCATCGTCTTCCTGTCGATGGCCTTCCACTCGTGCTCGGCCCCGGGCAATGCCTGCGACGTCGGGCTGGGCGGTGCCGTGGTGTACGCGGGGCCGGTCGTCGTGGCCCTCGTCTTCGTGACGGTGACGGTCGCGTGCGTGCTGCGACTGGTGCGGCGTCGGTGGGCGTGGCCCGTCGCGCTCGTCGGCATCGCCGCGCAGGTCGTCGTGTTCTCGGGTGCCCTGCTGCTCGTCGACAGCGCCGTGCAGCACGGTGTCTGACGTGCGTGCTCCTGCACAGCTCTCCTTCTGAGGGCGTCGGTCCACAACCGGGTGCCGCTGTGCTGTGTGGGCGTCGCCTCGGCGCGATGCTCGGAGCATGACCGGAACCGACGTGCTCGACCACCTGTTCACCACACCCGCCCGCACCGACGCCGACGTCGTCGCCCTCGTGACGGGCGTCGTCGGGACGCCGCTCCGACGGCAGTGCTGGGTGCTGTTCCTCGACGAGCGGGCGCTCCCGGTGCCGTTCCTGCTGCCGGTGTCGGACCTGCCGCTGCAGCCGGACGACCACGTCGAGGACTTCGCGACGCTCGTTGCCGAGGTCTGCGTGGACGAGTCGGCGACGGAGGTCGTGCTCGTCTGGGAACGCCCCGGCGCGACCCGGCTCTTCCCCGTCGACCGGGAGTGGGTCGAGGCGTGCGACCGCGCCTTCGCGGAACGTGCTGTGCGGCTGCGTGCGCAGGTCGTCGTGCACGCCGGGGGCGCGCGCGTGGTCGAGCCCGACGAGCCCGACGAGCCCGACGACCTCGAGCTCAGCCCTGCGGTGCCGTGTCCGGGACGGTCTGCCCGGTGAGACCCTCGACGACGGCCTTCGCCTCCGGCCAGAACTTCGCGTAGTGGTCGGGGTCTGCGTTGATCTGCACCGCGTGCGCCATCTCGGTCGGCGACATCGTCTTCCAGCCGGGGGTCTTCACGAGCTTCGTGTAGAACATCGTCGCCGCGGTGTACGGGTCCATCCGCTGCTCGTAGGTGCCCCACGCGCCGTTGTCGCGCTGCTGGAACAGCCCGCGGCTGTCGGGTCCGGCGGCGTCGCCGTGGTCGAGGTTCACGAGGCTCGACTCGCCGATCGCGGTCATCACCCCCACCGCCTGCGTGTGCGGGCCGATGCCGAGTGCTTGCGCGGCGTCGATGACGTGGGCGGCGTTCACCAGGCGGTCCTGGCAGAAGCCGCCGACCGGACCGGCGGGGACCACGATGCCGCCGACCGTGACCGACGGCTTCTCGGGGCACGCTGGGGCCGCCGTGACCTCGCGGGCGGCGCCGGTGAGCGAGTGCACCGCGATGACGACCACCACGACCACGCCGATGACGGCCGCGACCACGCCGGCGCCGAACACCGAGGCGATCGTGATGCCGGCGCGGCGCATGCGGGGGTCCTTCCGGGCGGGGCGGACCGGCGGTGGTGCCGCGGCCCGTCGAGTGCAGAGCACGACGAGCGTAGGTGCACCGGCTGGGAACCGCACCCGCCCGATCGGGGGTGTCGCGCCCTCGGGCGGTCGCGCCGCCGGTCAGTCGCGACGGCGGCGGAACAGGCCGGTCGCCGACAGCGCGATCACGACGATCGACCCGATGGCGATCGCGAAGATGACGTCGACGGCGTCCATCATGCCGTCCGGTCGTCGCCGGGATCGCGGTCGTCGCCCCGGTGCACGACCGCCGTGGGCTCGGTGACCAGCCCGGTCGGGGCCTTCTCGGCCTGCTTCCGGCCGTGCGTGAACCACGTGACGATCCAGAGCAGCACGCCGAGGGCCAGGAGCGCACCCGCGATCTGGTACTGCTGCGGGTCGCGTCCGGACGAGAACGGCACCACGAGCCACACGCAGGTCACGACACCGATGACGGGGATCACGACCCCGGCGCGGAAGTGCTTGTGGTCCACGCGGTCGCGACGGAGCACGAGCACCGAGGCGTTGACGACCGCGAACACCGACAGCAGGAGCAGCGACGTCGTGCCGCCGAGGACGACGACGATGGGGGAGTCGGGGTCGAGCGAGACCCAGCCGATGAGCAGCAGCGAGATGGCCGTCGTGAAGACGATGGCCGTCGACGGGGTGCGACGGGTCGGCGACACCCGCGACAGGAAGCCGGGCAGGACACCCTGCTTGCTCATGCCGTACAGCAGGCGCGACGCCATCATCATGTTGATCAGCGCGGTGTTGGCGACGGCGAACATCGAGATGAAGGGCAGCAGGTCGGCGATCGGGAAGTCCGGGGCGGCGGTCTGCACGGTGGTCACGAGCGGGGTCTCGTTGCCCGCGAGCTCGCCGATGGGCACGATCGCGACGGCGCAGATCGACACGAGCACGTAGATGACCGCGGTGATGCCCAGGCCGGTCAGCATCACCTTCGGGAAGATCCGCGACGGGTCCTTGGTCTCCTCGGCCATGTTCACCGAGTCCTCGAAGCCGACCATCGCGAAGAACGCCAGCGACGTCGCGGTGGACACCGACAGCAGCAGCGACTTGTCCTCGGGGGTGTCGAACATCACGACCCGCGAGAAGTCCGCGTTGCCGCCCGCGATCGCCCAGAAGCCGATGAGGATCACCATCACGAGCCCGGACAGCTCCACGAGGGTGAGCACCACGTTCGTCTTCACGCTCTCGCTCACTCCGCGGAAGTTCACCGCCATCACGGCGAGCATGAAGCCCATCGCGATGAGCATGACGACCGCGTTCGGCAGTTCGAGCCCGAACCCGACGCCGAGGTTCGCGGCGAACGCACGCGACGCCGTGGACGCCGACGTGATGCCGGAGCACATCACGATGAAGGTCACGATGAACGTGACGAAGTGGATGCCGAACGCCTTGTGGACGTAGAGCGCGGCACCCGCCGTCTGCGGGTACTTCGTGACGAGCTCCAGGTACGAGAACGCGGTGAGCAGTGCGACCGCGAACGCGATGAGGAAGGGGAGCCAGGCTGCTCCGCCGACCTCGGCCGCGACCTGCCCGGTCAGGGCGTAGACGCCGGTGCCGAGGATGTCGCCGACGATGAAGAGCAGCAGCAGCTTGGGGCCGAGCACGCGCTTGAGCGTCGGCTGTTCCTGCTGCTGGCGGTCCGTGTTGGTGGTGGCCATGCGTCACCCTTTCCCGGTTCGAGGCTCGCTGTCAACTTCCTCAGACTCCTCCCGGGGTGCCGCAACACGCCCGTAGCGCGGCCGCCAAGCGCTTCCGAGGGGGCGGTGGCTACGCTCCGAGCCATGTACGACGATTCCGACACCACCGAGGAACCCGTCGAGTTCGCCGACTTCAACGCGAAGCTGCTGGTGCTCGACGTCCTCTGCTACGACCTCGACGTGCTCGAGCCGTACGCCCCCGACGAGGACGAGGACACCGGCGAGGACCTGGACGTCGAGGGCCAGGACGACCGCGCGCGCCAGTACTACGACGAGCTCGACCTCCTGCCGTCGCACCTGGCCCTGGTGACCGAGCTGACCGTCGACACCGACCTCGAGGTCCTGCAGGACGTGCACCCCGGCTGGGACGGCTCCGACGACCGGTACGACCCGCAGAACTGGGACGACCTGCTCGACCTCCCGGCCCTGGCCACCGTCTACGCCGCGGCACCGCTGCCCGCGCACGTGGCCGACCGGCTCGCTGCGAAGGGCGTCGAGGTGCAGTCCGCCTGACCGGCCCGTGTCCCGGTCGTCGGCGTCGGGGCCGCGACGTTCCACGCGTCGATCGACACGCGTGATGTCGCTCCGTGCGTCCGCACCGGATGCGAGCGCATCGTCCGACATCGCGCTCGTCGAACGACGCGTGCGATGTCGCAGATCGTGTGCGACCGAGCCGCGGAACGGCCGGCGCAACCGACGCCCGCGCCCGCGCCCGCTACCGCCGCAGCGCCCGCACCTGCTCGGTGAACTGCGCGGCGCCGCCCTGCGCCGGGTGCCGCACGGCCTCGGCCTCGATGCCGGCCAGCGCGAGCGCCCCCTGCGCCTTCCGCCCGACGGCGACCACGCGGACCGCCCGGTCGACCTCGAGCGCGCGCAGCAGCGCGAGCGCGACCGGGGCGCCGTCGCGGACCTCGGCCGGTCGCGGCGTCCGGTTCGTCAGCCGGTCCGGCGCGACGAACGGGTGGTGCGGGAAGATCGCCCACGCCAGGGGGAGCGGCCCCGACCAGCCCGACAGTGCGGCGTGCACGACGCGCGAGGACGCCTCCCACGGAGCCGTCGGCGCGGGCGGGGCCTGCACCGGGAACCCGAGCGCGTCGAGCTCTCGCATGCTCGTGAACGGCACGCCCGTGTTCGTCATGCCGCGCCAGCCGGGGGCCTCCGCGACGAGCAGCGTGTCCGCCGTGGTCCCGACGTGCTCGAGGTAGGCCGCGAGGTTCGCGCGACGGAGCCGACCGTCCGGGGTGCCGGGGTCGTAGAGCGCCTCGGCGTCGTCGGCCACCGGCACCGCGTCGAGCGCCGCCCAGAACCCGTCGAACCGACCGCTCGCCGTCGTCGGGGTCCCGTCGGCCATCAGGCCCGCCCGAGCACCCGGCGGTAGACGTCCTCGAGCCCGGCCGCCGACTGCTCCCAGCTCAGGCGCTCGGCGTGCTCCCGCCCGGCCGCGGCCAGGCCGGCGGCGTAGTCGGTGTCCGTCAGGATGCGCTCGATCTCCGCTGCCCACACGGCCGGGTCGCGCGACTCGAGCACCACCCCGGTCTCGCCGTCGACCACGGCCTCGCGCAGCCCGCCGGCGGCCGCGGCGACGACGGGCACGCCGGACGCGGACCCCTCCAGCGCCACGAGGCCGTACGTCTCGGAGTGCGACGGCACGAGCACGGCTGCCGCACCCCGGAACAGGAACGCCAGGTCGGCCCGTGACTGCGGACCGATGAAGGTGACGCGGTCGGCGATGCCGTGCGCGGCGGCGAGCCGACGCAGCTCCGCCACGTGGTCGCCCGCCTCGCTCGAGGCGTCGCCCGCGATGACGAGGGTGGGGCGTGCCTCCCGGCTGATGCCCGCGACCGCCTCGATGGCGAGGTCCAGGCCCTTCAGCGGCTGCACGCGCGCCGCGGCGACGACGTACGGCGAGGTGGCGCGACGCGCGCCGACGGCGGCCGGTCGGAAGACGGACCCGTCGACGCCCGGCGGGACGATCCAGACCCGGTCGTCGCGGCCGCCGAGGCGGTCCCGGACGGTGGATGCCTCGGCCGCCGAGACCACGACGACCGCGTCGGACTCCTGCGCCAGCAGCCGTTCGCCGGCGGGCCGTCCGGCCGACTCTGGCCGCTCGCCCTCGGACAGCGGGGTGTCCGAGTCGGCGGCGATCGAGTGGAACGACTGCACGTGCGGGATGCCGCGCTCGCGGGCGACCGGGAGTGCGGCCGCGCCGGAGAACCAGTGGTGCGAGTGCAGCACGTCGTAGGGGCCGAGTGCCTCGAGCCCGCGGCGGAACGGCTCGATGAACGCATCGTGCTCGCCCTTCGGCACGGGCTGCGCGGGGCCGGCGGACAGGAACCGCAGGCAGACGCCCGGCACGAGCGAGACGCTGTCCGGCTGCGTCGGGTCGGAGCGCCGCGTGATGATCTCGACGTGGTGTCCGCGGTCCGCGAGTGCCTCGGCCTGGTGACGGACGACGACGTTCATGCCGCCGACCTCGCCGGAGCCGGGTTCGTCGCCGGGGGAGGTGTGCAGCGACACCAGCCCGATGCGCAGGGGTTCGGTGGTGGTGCTCACGTCGTCAGCCTACTCAGCGGGTCGCCGCTGGGACGGGCGGGCGGGTGCCACCACGACGGGTCTCCGGCCCGCGTCGTCCGGCGGGTCGGACGGGAGGGCCGGATCACCTCCCAGCACCTGCACCCGTCGGTCGCCGTGCCGCTCCCAGAACGCGGCGGTCCACGCGCACAGGGCGCCGTCGAGCAGGTCCTCCCGGTGCTTGTGCGTCGGCCCGTGCAGCACCGAGGGGTCGGCGAGCCCGGCGGTGAGCGGGTGGGCGTCGAGCAGCAGCGGCGGGTCGAGCGGCGTCGTCCGGAGCCGGTGCACGAGGTCGTCGAAGGCTGCGGCTCGCGCTGCACGGGCCTCCGCGGAGGGCACCTTCAGGTCGAGGCGCTTGTAGCGGGGTCGCTCCACGTCGTAGCCGAGCTCCTCGACGCCGACGAGCGTCGTGTACGGGTAGCACTCGAACGCGGCCGGGCCGGTCCGCGCGCGCATCCCCGCGGTGTCCGACACGTACCCGACGCCGAGGTCCGTCAGCCGTTCGAGCAGCCGGGCGCCGGCGCTCGCCGCGGACGCGAGGTTCGTCGGGTTCGCCGCGACCTTCCACCGGCCGTAGCGCTGCCCGACCTGCCGCTCGGCTTCGCGGATCCCGGTCGGGTTCGTCACCACGAGGGACGCGTCGACGGCGACCAGGGTGCGCGGCCCGAGGTGCTCCGCGATCCAGTCGGTGACGGCGTCGACCCCGCGGGCCCACCCGGCGTCCGTGACCGCGCCGTCGGCGTCCATCGCGACGAGACCGGTCTCGTTCGCGGGCTTCCGTCCGGAGCCGAGGCCCCACGCCAGGTCCACCCCGAGGTACGCCGTCACTCCTCCATCGTGCACGCCACGGGTCGGGCCCGTGTACCGTCCGCTGCATGGCGAGCGAGGCGACGACGCTGACGGTCCCGGGGCCGCACGGCGGCCGGGAGGTCCGGATCAGCAGTCCGTCGCGGGTGCTCTTCCCCGAGCCGGGGATCACCAAGCTCGAACTCGCGCAGTACCTCGTGACCGTCGGGGACGCGTTCGTCCGGGCGAACGGCGACCGCCCGATCTCCCTGCAGCGCTACGGCGCCGGGATCGACGGCGACTCGTTCTTCTCGAAGAACCCGCCGAAGGGTGCGCCCGACTACGTCCGCGACGTCGTGGTGACGTACCCGAGCGCCCGTTCGCACCCGCAGCTCGTGATCGACGAGCCAGCGGTCGCCGTGTGGGCGGCGCAGATGAACACCGTCGTCTTCCACCCGTGGGCCAGCCGTGCCGGTGACCCCGACCACCCGGACCAGCTCCGCATCGACCTCGACCCGCAGCCGGGCACCGACTTCCACGACACGGTGCCGGTCGCGCACGAGCTCCGCCGGGTCCTCGGCGACGTCGGGCTGTCGGCGTGGATCAAGACGAGCGGCAACCGCGGGCTGCACGTGTTCGCGCCGATCAAGCCGGAGCACGAGTTCCTCGACGTCCGGCACGCCGTGATCGCCGCCGCCCGGGAGCTCGAGCGGCGGATGCCCGACCGGGTGACGACGGCGTGGTGGAAGGAGGAGCGCGGGCAGCGCGTCTTCGTCGACTTCAACCAGGCGAACCGCGACCGGACGATGGCGGGTGCGTACAGCCCGCGTGCGCTCGCCCGCGCCAGCGCCTCGACGCCGATCACGTGGGACGAACTCGACGCGGCGGACCCGACGACCTTCACGGTCCGGTCGGTCCCGGAACGCCTCGCGGCGATCGGCGACCCCTGGGAGGCGATGCACGACGAGCCCGGGGACATCGCGCCGCTGCTCGCGTGGTGGGAGCGCGACCTCGGCGACGGCCTCGGTGAGCTGCCGTTCCCGCCCGACTTCCCGAAGATGCCGGGGGAGCCGCCCCGCGTGCAGCCGTCGCGGGCCAAGAAGGCCTGAGCGCGCCCGCCCGCCTGAGCCGTCAGGCCGCGGTGAGGTCCTCGCTGCGCCGGTCGGTCTCGGCCACGCGCGAGGTGTGCATCGGGAGGGTCACGCTCGCCGTGTGCAGGCGGGTGAGGCGGGACCAGGTGCCGCGGTGTGCGTCGCTGATGCCGTCGATGATCATGTCCCGCTCCCGTTCCCCGCACCCGAAGGCCGCGTCCTCGATGTCGCTAGTTAGCCTAACTACTGTGAGCATATTGGTCGGTAGGTGAACGATGCAACCGTCAGCGGAGCACGTCGCGCAGGTCGTACGCAGATGGGACATCGAGCTGCTCGAACCCGCACGACCGGGCGTCCCGGTCGGGCCGCCAGCGCTCGAACTGCACGGTGTGCCGGAACCGGTCGCCCTCCATCTGGTCGTACCGCACCTCGAGCACCCGCTCCGGCGCCAGCCGGACGAACGACGTGTCGCGACCCGACGAGAACCGTGAGCGTTCCCCGTCACCGGTGACGGGCCTCCCGTCCGCATCCCGGAGCACGACGGGGTCAAGCTCCTCGACCAGCTCGCGCCGTCGCTTGTCCGTGAACGCCGAGACCCCGCCGACCTGGCGGAGCTCGCCCTCGTCGTCGTACAGCCCCACGAGCAGCGACCCGACCCCGGATCCGCTCTTGTGCACGCGGTACCCGATCGCGACGACGTCCGCGGTGCGGTGGTGCTTCACCTTGAGCATCGTGCGCTTGTTCGGCTCGTAGGGCTTCGCGCGTGGCTTCGCGACGACGCCGTCCAGGCCGGCGCCCTCGAAGGTGGTGAGCCACTCGCGGGCGAGGTCGACGTCGAGGGTGGTCTGCGTCACGAAGAGCGGGTCGCGCATGCCCTCGGCGAGGGTCTCGAGCCGCTGCCGCCGCTCGTCGAAGGGCAGGTCGACCAGCTCCGAACCGTCGACGGCGAGCAGGTCGAACGCGACGAACTGCGCGGGCGTCTCGACGCTGAGCTTGCGGATGCGGGACTCGGCGGGGTGGATGCGCTGCGACAGGGCCTCCCAGTCGAGGTGCTCGGCGCCGCGCTCGCCGGAACGGAGGACGACCTCGCCGTCGAGCACGACCGGGTGGTCGCGTCCGCCGAACTGCTCGCGGAACGCGTCGACGAGCTCCGGGAAGTACCGGGTGAGGGGCTTCGCGCCGCGGCTGCCGATCTCGACGTCGTCGCCGTCGACGGTGACGATGCCGCGGAAGCCGTCCCACTTCGGCTCGTACCGCAGGCCGCCCCGCACGCTGTCGGGATCGGGGACGGTGGCGACGGCCTTGGCGAGCATCGGTGCGATCTCCATGGGACCTGTCTACTCGGCCGTGCCCACCGGGTCGGGCCGGGAGGCGCGGTGCGGCCTGCGCAGCGTCACCGGCGGTCGCTACGGTGGTGCCGTGACGACCGTGCCCTCTCCGGCAGCGCCGGCACCGGACCCCATCAGTCCCGTGCAGGCCACCGCGCTCCGCGACGGCGTGCTGCCGCCCGTCGAGGAGGTCCGGCCCGGCATCTGGACGATCGCGGTGCCCTTCCGCTCCGGCGTCGCGGACGCGACCCTGGCCCACGTGGTCGAGGGCGCGGACGGCGTGCTCACCGTGATCGACCCCGGGTGGGCGTCCGATGACGGACCGGAGGTGCTCCGGGCCGGTCTGCACGACATCGGCCGGTCGGTCGACGACATCGGACTCGTGGTCGTGACGCACCTGCACGCCGATCACCTCGGGGCGGCAGCGGCGATCCGGCGTGCCAGCGGTGCCCGGGTCGCGATGCACCGGCTCGAGGTCGAGGCCCTGCGCCGTGAGCACGACGACGCCGTCGCGAACGACGCGGACATCGCGACCTGGGGTGTGCCGGACGACCTGCGCGCGGGCGTGGTCGCCGCCTGGGGGAGCGGGCGGCGCATCGGGCTCGGCCGGACGGAGGAACCCCTCGCCGACCTGCTCGTCGAGGACGGCGACCTCCTGCCGGTCGCCGGTCGCGGGCTCCGGGCGCTCTGGACCCCCGGGCACACCGCCGGTCACCTGTGCTTCGTCGACGTGGAGGACGGGCTGCTCTTCACCGGCGACCACGTGCTGCCGCGGATCAACTCCGGGATCGGTCTGGGCGGCCGGACGGGTGCGAACCCGCTCGGGCAGTACCTCGACTCGCTCGTGCGACTCGAGGGCTACGGCGACCTCGAGGTCTGCCCGGGGCACGAGTACCGGTTCCGCGACGTCGTGACCCGGGTGCGCGCACTCGTCCGGCACCGTGAGGAGCGGACCTGTCACGTGGCCGGGGCGCTCGACGACCTGTCGTCGCCGACGTTGTTCGAGGTGGCGTCCCGCGTGCCGTTCAGCGGCGGGATCGACTCGATGTCGGGCTTCCTGCTCGCGAGCGCGCTCACGCAGACGGCCTTCCACGTGGACCTGCTCGGCCGCAGTGACGAGGTCCGCCCGGCCTGACGCCGGGCGGTGCCGCTCGTCGGGTCAGACGACCGTGGTCGCGAGGCGCTCGAGTGTCGTGCGGGCGTCGGCGAACTCGGCCGAGGCGTGCTCGGCGAGGGCCGCGAGGTCCGGGATCCGGTCGGCCAGGGTGGCGCTGACGGTGACCGGGTACAGCTTCATGCCGAGCGCGGTACCGAGGATCAGGTGCAGCACGGGGGACCCGTGGTCCCACGTCTCCGTCGGGGTGCCGGCGTCGTAGGTCGCGCCGCGGCTGACCACGGTGACGACCGGACGGCCGGCGAGGGGCTGGACGCCACCGGCGAGCACCCCCGGCACGTGCACGCGGTCGATCCAGGCCTTGAGGGTCGAGGGCACCGTGTAGTTGTACAGCGGCGCGCCGACCACGACGACGTCGGCGGCGAGGAGCTCGTCGATGACCTCCTGCCGGAGTGCCTCGGCCTGCGGGTCGACGTGTTCATCGGCGGTCCGGTCGGCGACCGCCCAGTGCAGCGCGGAGCTCTCGAGGTGCGGGAGCTGGTCGACGTGCAGGTCGCGGCGCACCACCGTGTACTCGGGACCGCGGGCGCGCCACGCGTCTGCGAACGCGGCGGTCAGCGCGCGGGAGCGCGAGTGGGTGAGGTCGGCGGAGGAGTCGATGTGCAGCAGGGAGGGCATGCGCCAACGCTACCGATGTGGACCGGAGGCGCGACCGGCGTGCCGGACGTGCGGCCGACCGGCCTAGTCCGCGCGGACGCGGAACGGCCCCGCCGCGTCCGGGAGGGACGCGACGGGGCCGCGGGAGGTGCCTCGCGTCCGGTGCCGAGGGACGGACCGGACGGGAGCGGGTGGATCAGCGCTGGGCGCGGCGGCGACGCAGGACGCCCGCGCCGAGCAGGCCGGCACCGGCGGCGACGAAGCCGAGGGCCCAGGGGAGGGCGCCGGTCGCGTCGGTACCCGTGAAGGCGAGCTGGCCCGTGGTGGGGGTCACGACGGTCGGCGTGGTGCCGACGGTCGCGGCGGTCGGGACGACCGTCACGGGGAAGGAGACCGAGAGGCCGGACTGCGCCACCGTCAGGTGGTGGGTCGAGGCGTGCGGGAACGTGACGCGCGTGGAGAACTCGTCCTCGTCGAAGGCGATCTGGTCGCTCGTGACGTCGCTCGTGACGGTCGGCGCGGGGGTGTTGCCGTCCTCGTCGGGCTGCACCGTCGGGTTGCCGAACTGGTCGACCGGTGCACCGTCGATCCAGAGCGAACCGCCCTGCTTGACGGTCGGGTTGCCGCCGAGGGTGACCGTCGGCTCCTCGTTCCAGTCCGCCGGCTGCGTCAGCGTGATGATCTCACCGTCCGGGGTGATGATCCACGAGGTGACCGGGTGGTCGAGGCGCGGGTTGCCCTCGTCGTCGATGGAGTCGAAGAACTCCTCGAAGGACGTGTCCGTCGCGTAGGCGAGGACGCCGACGGCCTCGGCCGGGGCGACCTCGACCACGACGTACTCGGTCGCGGTCGAGGTGCCGTTCGTCGCCACGATCGTGAAGTCGTACGAGCTGGCGCTGGTGGGCGTGCCGCTGAGCAGACCGGTGGTCGGGTCGAGCGTGACGCCGTCCGGCAGGAAGTACTCCGGCGTCATCTCCGGGTCGTCCGGGTCGGCGTACGACGGGTCGGTGTACCCGACCGAGTACGTGACGTCGCCGCTGCCGGCGGTGACGGCGAACGAGCGCGAGAGATCCTGGCCGGCCGTGAGGGACAGCGTGAGCGGTGCGTCCGCGGTGGTCTCGTCGGCGAACGCGACGTCCTCGGTGACGGCCTTCGTGGTGGCGGTCGCGGTCTGGTCGGGGGTGGGGCCCGTCACCGTCAGGGTGATCGTCTTGCCGATGATCTCCTTCGGGACGAGGTACGAGGAGCCCTCGGCGACGGAGGCACCGTCGACGGTCCAGACGGCGCTCGACGGGTTGCCGATGCCGGTGGAGTCGTAGCGGAGGGTCGTGCCGACCTTCGCGTCGCCGACGATCGTCACGGTGGCGGCGACGGCGCTCGGGGCGGCTTTCGTCGTGGCCGAGCCGCCGGCGGGGGCGACGGTCTTCGCCGGGGCCGTGGTCGCCGGAGCGGTGGGCTCGCCGGTGGGTGCCGGCGTGGCGGTGTCGGTGTCCGTCGGCGCGGTCGCGGCGTCCGTGGGGGCCGGCGTCGTGGCGGTGTCGGTCGGCTGGGCGGTGGCGGCGTCGGTCGGCGCGGCGGGCTGCGTCGGGTCCGCCGAGGCGACGACGGGCGTCGGTGCGTCGCCCTCGACGGCGAAGGCGGCCGTCGAGGTGAAGACGCCCAGGCCGGTGGTCAGGCCGATGAGTGCCACGGTCGTGCCGAGCGCGCAGGCGCGTCGGGTCGTGGAGGTGCTGCGGTGCACGGGTCCCCCAGGGATCAGGTCCGGTCGGGTGCCGGATCGTGAGAATCTGCCGTGAATCTACGGCGTTCTCGGATCGTAGAGGTTCAGGTGACTCGCAGGGGTCTCCGTGCCCGGATTGTGACCTGTGTTGGGGGCCCTCTGCGCGGCCCCGCAGCACGGGCGGGCGACGGCGCCGTGACGGACGGGAGGCTCCCCACCGGCTGGTGGGGAGCCTCCCGTCCGTCACGTGGTCGGCAGGGTCGCTCAGACGCGCCGATCACGGAGGTGACGACGAGCCCGGTGGAGCAGCAGCGCGGCGCCGACGGCGAGGAGCCCGCCCGAGGCGGCGAGCGGTGCCGTCGTGTCCGCGCCGGTGAAGGCCAGCTGTCCGTCCCGCGGCACGACGGTGATCGGGACCACCGCGGTCGCGCCGCCCCGACTGATCGTCAGCGTGTGCGTCGAGGCGTGCGGGAACCGGACACGGACGGCGGCACCGTCCGGCGTCACGACGTCCGTCGCGACGTCGCTGCGGACGTCCGAGCGGATGGCCGAGCCGTCGCCGTCGAGGTCCTCGTAGCGGGCGGTGAAGTTGCCCCATCGGTCGACCGGCGTCGCCCGGACGTCGAGGGTCGACGACTGCGGGACGCTCGGCCGGGACACGGTCGTGCTCCGGCCCGGTCCGCCCTTCGGGAAGACGGTCTGCGTCACGGTGCCGTCCTGGTCCACCTTCCACTCCCGGAACTGCGGATCGCCGACGAGCGTCAGCCACGCCTGCAGACCGGTCGTCGCGCCCGGCCGCACGGTGAGCTCGACGTACCGGGTCGTGGTTCGGTCCCCGACGGTGGTGTCCACGATGAGGGAGGACAGGCCCGCCGTGGTGTCCGAGCCGGACAGGACGCCCGTGCGCTGGTCGAACCGGAAGTCCGTGCCGCGCAGCGGGTCGTCCGCCAGCTCGGGGGACGGCGACCGGAGGGTGTAGCGGGCGTCCTCGCCGGGCGCGGTGTCGACGGCGAAGTCGTGGGAGAAGGCCTCGCCGGCGGTCGCCTCGAGGCGGAGCGGGGACTCGGGGGTCGAGCCCGCGACGTCGCCCGTCCCGGTGCCCGTCCCGGTGCCGGTGCCGGTGCCGCTCCCGGTGCCGGTGCCGCTGCCCGTGCCGTCCCCGTTACCCGCTTCGGGGATCGCGCTGATGAGGATGCGCTCGGAGAGGCCGCCGTCGGGGTGGAACGGCGTCGAGACGTGCACCCAGAAGCCCTCGGACGGGGAGCGGTGCAGGGTGCCGGACAGCACGCCGTCCTCGGACAGGGTGACGCCCGTCGGCAGCGCGCTCGGGTCGGGGCCGCCGCCGATCGAGCCGTTCGCGAAGAAGCGCAGGTCGGGGTTCGGTGCGGGCGACAGGGAGACGGAGAACGGTTCGTCGGGCGTGACGGAGACCACCCGCGACCCGTAGATGAAGCGGAGGTCCTCCTCCTGGTCGACGACGACCGGCGCGGTCGGGGCACTGGTGACGGTCGTCGGGGTCGCACCGGGTGCGGTGCCGGTCACCGTCACGGTCACCGTCGCGTCCGCGAGTTCCGGGTCGACGACGTACGTCCGGTCGGTGGCGGGTTGGCTGTCGATGACGACCGGGTGCCGGAAGTGCCACGCGTACGTGAAGGTCGTGCCCGCGGGCCACCCCGACGTCGTGGCGGTCAGGGTGCGCCAGGCCCGCGGGGTGCCGGTGACCGTGACGGTGCCGGCAGGGGTGGCGGTGGCGGCCGGGGCGGCGGCCGGCGTGCTCGCCGAGGGCGCGGCCGGCGTCGCGGTGTCGGTGGGGGTGGCCGTCGAGGTCGCGGTGGCGGTGGTGGCGGCGGCGGTGCTCGTGCTGGTGGGTGGCGCCTCCGGTCCGGCGCTCTCGGCCGTCGCGCTCGTCGCGCCCAGCCCGAACGCCGACGCGGCGCTCACGATGGCGATGGTCGCGCCGAACGCCGCGGTGCGTCGGACGGCTGGGCGGTGGACGTGCTGCATGGGATCCCCCTCGGATCTGGTGGAGCCGCGGTGGCCCCTCACCTGGAGGTGTCCGACCGACGGCACTCCTCACGGCACCGAGGTCACGATCCGGCAACGGTGCGGGGCCGGCCAGGGGCCGCCGTCAGGCGTGCTGTGTCGTGGCCGCGTGCTCCAACGCCGCGCGGAGCGCCGTCACGGCGGGGGAGTGCGCGCTCGACATCCGCTGCGCCGTGAAGATCGTGCGTCGCGCCGGTTCCGGCAGCTCGAGCAGGCGGCAGCTCGTGGACCGCCCGGCCCACACCAGGTCCGGCATGAGTCCGACCGCGTTGCCCGACTCGATGAGCCGGATCTGCGCCTGCAGGTCCGCGGTCTCGTACCGGACGTCCGGCTCGAAGCCCGCGCGGCGGCAGGTCTGCTCGGCGAAGTGCCGTGAGGCGGTCCCGCGCGGCTCCATCACCCACGGCATCTCGGCCGCGTCGAGCAACGCCACCGTGGGGTCGTCGTCCGACAGCGGCACGAGGCAGACGTCGACCGGCGGCAGGGCGAGCCGGACGGCGTCGGTGGTGAGGTCTCGCCGGTCGAGCCCGGGCAGCCGCGGGGCCGAGTGCGCCGGGTACTGCTCGGCGATGACCATGTCGAAGTCGCGCGCCCACGTCTCGCCGAGGGCGGTCTCCGGCTCGCGCTGCACCATCTCGATGCGGACGTCGGGGTGCGCGAGCGCCATCGCACGCAGCGCGGACGGCATGAGCGCGAGCGCCGCCGACTGGAAGACCGCGACCCGCACGCGTCCCTGCACCGAGGTCAGCGTCGACTCGACGGACGACTGCGCGCGCTCGAGGACGTCGAGCACCTCGCCCGCAGCGGTCACGAGGACCTCGGCCTGCGGGGTGAGCTGGAGTCGGCGTCCGGACCGGCGGAGGAGTTGCACGCCGGCCTCGCGCTCGAGCACCGCGAGCTGCTGCGAGACCGCCGACGGGGTGAAGTTCATCGCCTCGGCGACGGCGGCCACGGTGCCACGGATCGACAGCTCGCGGAGGAGGACCAGACGCCGGACGTCGAACATGACGAGACTGTAGCTGAACTGAACGGTACGCATCAGCAGGAGTTGCTTCCGCTACCGCTTCCGGAACTCCACACTGATCCCATGACCGACCTCCAGGCGCCCACCACCACCGACCACGACGCGCTCGCCGACAGCACCGTCGCCCTCGTGCGGCAGTGGTTGGCCGAGGCCGAGACGTACCCGGTCGACGGCTCGGCGAAGCAGCTCGCCGGGGTCCTCGCCGACCCGAAGGGCCTGGCGTTCGCGGTCGGCTTCGTCGACGGTGTCGTCCGCCCGGAGGACCTCGGGGTCGCCGCCCGGAAGCTCCGGCAGATCGCGCCCGACGCTCCCGGCTTCCTGCCGGCGGCGCTCCGCGGGCTCGTCCGACTGGGCGGCGGCATGGCTCCCGTGCTGCCGGGGGTCGTCGTGCCGATCGCACGCCGGGTCCTCCGCGAGATGGTCGGACACCTCATCGTCGACGCCACCGACGCCAAGCTCGGCCCGGCGATCGCCAAGATCAAGCGCGACGGCGTCCGGCTCAACGTCAACCTGCTCGGCGAGGCGGTGCTCGGCGAGAAGGAGGCGTCGCGTCGTCTCGAGGGCACCGAGCGGCTGCTCGCCCGCCCCGACGTCGACTACGTGTCGATCAAGGTCTCGTCGACCGTGCACCCGCACTCGCCGTGGGCGTTCGACCACGCGGTCGAGGACATCATCGCGAAGCTCCGGCCGCTGTTCCGCCGTGCGGTGCAGAGCAGCCCGCGCAAGTTCATCAACCTCGACATGGAGGAGTACAAG
The DNA here is from genome assembly GCF_903970945.1 of Curtobacterium sp. ME26. Taxonomy (NCBI): domain Bacteria; kingdom Bacillati; phylum Actinomycetota; class Actinomycetes; order Micrococcales; family Microbacteriaceae; genus Curtobacterium; species Curtobacterium sp. ME26. Next base: position 35,406 of record NZ_CAJCKG010000011.1, on the reverse strand, counting down.
GACCTCGACCTGACGATCGCGGTCTTCACGAAGCTCCTCGACGAGCCCGAGTTCACCGACCTCGAGGCCGGGATCGTCCTGCAGGCGTACCTGCCCGACGCGCTCGCCGCGATGCAGCAGCTGCAGGAGTGGTCCGCGGCCCGTCGTGCACGGGGCGGTGCCGACATCAAGGTGCGGCTCGTCAAGGGCGCGAACCTGCCGATGGAACAGGTCGAGGCGTCCGTGCACGGCTGGCCGCTCGCCACCTGGCACACGAAGCAGGACTCGGACACGAACTACAAGCGCGTGCTCGACTGGGCACTCACGCCGGAGCGCGTGGCGAACGTGCGGGTCGGGGTCGCCGGACACAACCTGTTCGACGTCGCACACGCCTGGCTGCTCGCCGGGGAGCGCGGGGTCCGCGAGGGCATCGAGTTCGAGATGCTGCTCGGCATGGCGCAGGGACAGGCCGAGGCCGTCCGCCGCACCGTCGGCTCGCTGCTCCTCTACACGCCGGTCGTGCACCCGGGCGAGTTCGACGTGGCGATCGCCTACCTGATCCGCCGCCTCGAAGAAGGGGCGTCGCAGGAGAACTTCATGTCGGCGGTGTTCTCGCTGGCGTCCTCGCCGCGGCTCTTCGCGCGTGAGGAAGCGCGCTTCCGCGACTCCCTCGCGCCGCTCGCGCAGCCGGGTGGCCTCGATGCCCCGCCCTCGCACCGCGTGGCGGACCGCTACGCGGCCGTCGAGCGACCGCGCCCCGGACACTTCGACAACACCCCCGACAGCGACCCGTCGGTCGCCGAGGTGCGGGAGTGGGGCGCGGCGATCACGTCGCGCGTCGCGTCGTCGACGCTCGGTGAGCGCGGCGTCCGGGAGGCCCGGCTCACCTCCGCCACGCAGCTCACCACGGTCCTCGACCGCGTCCGCACCGCCGGCACGTCGTGGGCGCAGTGGTCCGGCAGCGCGCGGGGCGCGGTGCTGCACGCGATCGGCGACGCACTCGAGGCGAACCGCGCCGCACTCGTCGAGGTCATGGCGGCCGAAGCGGGCAAGACCATCGACCAGGCCGACCCCGAGGTGTCCGAGGCGATCGACTTCGCGCACTTCTACGGTGAGCTCGCCGGGCAGCTCGACGAGGTCGACGGCGCCGCCTTCTCGCCCGCCGCCCTGACCCTGGTGACGCCCCCGTGGAACTTCCCGGTCGCGATCCCCGCCGGGTCGACCCTCGCCGCGCTCGCCGCCGGGTCCGCCGTCGTGCTCAAGCCGGCGCCCCCGGCTGAGCGCTGCGGCGCCGTCCTGGCGTCGGTCATCGAGACCGCGCTCGACGCTGCCGGGGCACCTGCCGACGTCCTGGCCTTCGTGCAGGTGGCGGAGGACGACCTCGGCAAGCAGCTGATCGCCGCGCCGCAGGTCGACCGCGTGATCCTGACCGGTGCGTACGAGACCGCCGAGCTCTTCCGGTCGTTCCGCCCCGACCTGCCGCTGCTCGCGGAGACCTCGGGCAAGAACGCGATCATCGTCACCCCGTCGGCCGATCTCGACCTCGCCGTGAAGGACGTCGTCGCCTCGGCGTTCGGGCACGCGGGGCAGAAGTGCTCGGCGGCGTCGCTCGTCGTGCTCGTCGGGTCCGTCGCGACCTCGCGCCGCTTCCGGTCCCAGCTGCTCGACGCCGTCTCGTCGCTCACGGTCGGGTACCCGACCGACCCCACCACGCAGATGGGACCGGTGATCGAGCCCGCGACCGGCAAGCTGCTCGAGGGGCTCACGACGCTCGGCACGGGGGAGACCTGGGCCGTGCAGCCGAAGCGGCTCGACGAGACCGGGCAGCTCTGGAGCCCGGGTGTCCGCGACGGCGTGCGCCGCGGGTCCGCCTTCCACCGCACGGAGTACTTCGGTCCGATCCTCGGCATCATGACCGCGTCGACCCTCGACGAGGCCATCGACATCGTCAACGAGGTCGACTACGGCCTGACCTCGGGCCTGCACTCGCTCGACGCGTCCGAGATCGGCACGTGGCTCGAGCGGATCCAGGCGGGCAACCTCTACGTCAACCGCGGCATCACCGGCGCGATCGTCCGTCGCCAGCCGTTCGGTGGGTGGAAGAAGTCGGCCGTCGGTGCCAGTACCAAGGCCGGTGGCCTCAACTACCTGCTCGGGCTCGGTTCGTGGACGTCCGCGACGGCGTCGAGCGGTGCCGCGGTGTCGTCGTCGGTGCGGTCCTTCGTCCGCGCGACCGGCGTCTCGTCCGAGGTGCTCGACCGCGCCACGGCGTCCGACGAGCAGGCCTGGTCGACGCTGTTCGGCGCCGCGGTCGACGTGTCGGCGCTGAGCGCCGAGCGGAACATCGCCCGGTACCTGCCGTACCCCGGCGTCCACGTCCGGCTCGCGTCGGCGGAGGAGTCCTCGGCCGCCGACCTCGTCCGGGTGGTGGCCGCGGCGCTCCGCGCCGGCACGACCGTGGACGTCTCGACGGCCGCGTCGCTGCCGTCGGTCGTCGCGTCCGCGATCCGCGCGCTGCCGAACGTCCGCTCGGTCGCCGAGGGGCAGACCGACGACGCGTTCGCCAGCCGCATCGCGCGTGGCGACTCCACGCGGGTGCGTCTCGTCGATGGGGACACGGCAGCGCTCACGACCGCGATCGGTGGGCGACCCGACGTCGCGGTGTACGGCGAGCCCGTCACCGAGGCCGGGCGGATCGAGCTGCTGCCGTTCCTCCGCGAGCAGGCGGTGTCGATCACCGCGCACCGCTTCGGCACGCCGAACCACCTCACCGACGCGCTCGTCTGACCCGGTCCGTTCATCTGACACGGTCCGCACCGGGCGTCGAACCACGGAGCCGACGTCGAACCAGCACCGCCCGCTGGTTCGATGTCGGCTTCCTGGTTCGTTGCGCGACGGCCGCGGCGCCGAGTGCGTGTTCCGGACCGTCAGCGGTGCAGGGGGCGCCTCCGCCGGTCGCTCCGGTGGGCCGCTGCGTACCGTGGCGGACATGTGCGAGTCCGTCCAGTGCCCGGTGTGCGGCAAGACCTCGTGGACCGGTTGCGGCGACCACGTGCGGGACGTCCTCCGCGGCGTCCGCCGTCGTGACCGCTGCACGGGCCACGGACTCCCGCGCCACGTGTTCGACACCGCTGGCTTCCGGTGAGCGCGTCGGAGACGGCGGGTGACGGCATCGTCGAGCCGCAGGGCTTCTCGCACGTGCGACTCACGGTGACCGACATCGCGCGGAGCAAGGCGTTCTACGAGCAGTTGTTCGGCACGGCACCCGGCAGTGACTTCAGCGACCAGATCGACGACCCGACGGTCCGCGACGATCCGTGGCGCACCTACGGCGGCTGCTCGTTCACGTTCCACGGGCAGACGCTCGGGCTCCGACCAGTCGCCCCGGCCGGCGACCGCTTCGACCCCGACCGCGTCGGCCTCGACCACCTGAGCCTCCGCGTGGCGTCCGTCGACGACCTCCACCGGGCCGTCGGACGGCTCGACGCTGCGGGCATCGCGCACGGCGAGGTCACGGACCTCGAACCGTTCGGTCTCGTGATCCTCTCGCTGCAGGACCCGGACGACATCAACCTCGAACTCGCAGCGCCCCGTCCGGACCCCGCTCGCCAGGACGACTGAGCACGCTGGCCGGTAGCCGCACGACCCCCACCACCGCCCAGGTGCCCGGCGTTGGCTCGACGGCATGAGCGAACAGATCGTCAAGCCCCTCGGCCTCGCACACGTGCGGGTCACCGTCACCGACATCCACCGCAGCAAGGCCTTCTACGAGCAGTTGTTCGGCACGGCACCGGCGATGGACTTCAGTGAGCACATCGACGAGCCCGGGATCACCGAGGACCGCGAGCGGCTCTACGGCGGTGCGATCTTCCCGGTCGGTGAGCAGCTGTTCGGCCTGCGCCCCGTCGCACCGAGCGGTCAGCGCTTCGACCCGGACACGGTCGGCCTCGACCACGTGAGCTTCGTGGTCGGCTCCGTCGACGAGCTCCGCGCAGCCGCCGAGCGACTCGACGCCGCGGGCATCGAGCACGGCGAGGTCACCGACCTCGGCGATGCGGGCATGGTCATCCTGTCGGTCCAGGACCCGGACGACATCAACCTGGAGCTCGCCGCGCAGAAGTGACGTTCCCGATCGCGTCCGCAGCGTCGATCCCGGCGCTGCGGACCCGGTCAGGGCCGCAGGATGTACTCGAAGGTCGCCCGCGCGCGAGCCGGGTCGGGGGTGTCGCCCGAGATCAGGTCGGCGTACGTGAAGGACTCCGAGACCCGGACGAGCAACCGTGCGAGTTCCTCGGCTGACAGCGGCGCCGGGTCGAAGGTGCCGGCCTCCTGCTCCGCGCTGATGACGGTCGCGACCACGGCGACGAACCGCCGCTGCACGTCGCTGTCGGTGGTCGTCAGGAGCCGGAGGGCGCGGCTGGGCTCCCGCGTGAGGAACGCGCGGAAGTACGGCGCCCGGATGAGGTCCACCGTGAAGTGGTCGAGGACGTCGACGATGCGGGCGGCGCCCGCGGGCGATGCGGCGCGACCCGCGGCGTCGAGCGTGGGGACGGCCAACGACCAGAGGATCTCCGACAGGAGCTGGTCGCGGTTGCCGACCCACCGGAACAGCGACGTGCGGTCCACGCCGAGCGACGACGCGAGCGCGCCCATGTCGATCCTGGCCCCGTCGATGAACGCACGTCGCGCCGACCGGAAGGCGCGCTGGGCGTCGCCGTGGGCCTCCAGTCTGGCCGCGAGCGCGCTCGGGACGAGCGCCGATCCGAGTGTGCCGAGTGGCTGGTTGCTCACTGTTCCCCCTGAGCTGCCTGGTCTGTCTTGCAACGTTTTCGAGAATGATGCATCGTTGCTCCCATGTCAACGTCGATCACCGACACGCCCCTGCTCGAGTCCGACTTCTACCGGTTCCAGGAGGGGCTCACGGCCCGTGAGCGGGAGTCGCTCGGGCAGCTGCGCGCGTACCTCGAGGCCGAGGTGCGTCCGATCGCCGACCAGTACTGGGCCCGGGCCGAGTTCCCGGTGCAGACGATCGCGCCGCTCGCCGAGCTCGGCATGTACGGCCCGAGCATCCCGCTCGTGCGGCACTTCGAGAACTCGGCCGTGTACCGCGGCTGGGCCGCACTCGAGCTCGGCCGCATCGACGCGGGCGTCTCGACGTTCATCGGCGTGCAGTCGGGGCTCGCCATGAACTCGATCGCCGTGGGCGGCAGCGACGAGCAGCAGCAGGAGTGGCTGCCGCGGATGGCGCGCGGCGAGGTCGTCGGCGCCTTCGGTCTGACGGAGCCGCTGTCCGGCAGCGACTCGGCGCGCGGACTCCGGACGACCGCTCGTCGTGAGGGCGACACGTGGGTGCTCGACGGCGAGAAGCGCTGGATCGGCAACGCGACCTTCGCCGACGTCGTCGTGATCTGGGCGAAGGACGTCGCCGACGAGCAGGTCAAGGGCTTCCTCGTCACGACGGACACCCCCGGGTTCACCGCGACGAAGATCGAGGACAAGATCGCGCTGCGGACCGTGCAGAACGCCGACATCGTCCTCGACGGCGTCCGCGTGCCCGAGTCGCGCCGGCTGCAGCGCGCCGACTCGTTCCGCACGACGGCCGCCGTGCTCCGCCTGACCCGGACCGAGGTCGCGTGGCAGGCGATCGGGATCGCCATCGGCGCGTACGAGGCGGCGCTCGACTACGCGCGGAACCGGATCCAGTTCGGCAAGCCGATCGCGGCGCACCAGATGGTGCAGGACCTGCTCGTGCGTTCGCTGATGAACATCACCGCGTCGATCGCACTGTGCACGCAGGCGTCGGCGATGCAGGACCAGGGCGTCGGCGGGGACGAGCACTCGGCGATGGCGAAGGCCTTCGCGACGGCGAGGATGCGCGAGACCGTCGCGTGGTGCCGCGAGGTGCAGGGCGGCAACGGCATCGTCCTCGACAAGGGCGTCGCGCGGTTCTTCTCGGACGCCGAGGCGATCTACTCGTACGAGGGCACGCGCGAGGTGAACACGCTCATCGTCGGGCGCGCGATCACGGGCGAGGCCGCGTTCGTCTGAGGCGGAGGTCCGCTCCCGCGACATCGCACGTGTCGATCGACACGTGCGATGTCGCGGACAGGGCGCGGAGGCCAGCGGCCCGCCGGCACGGGCGCCGCTCAGCCGAGCAGCTCCGGCCGCTCCCACTCCTCACCGAGCACGTGCTGCCCGAGGAACGCGAACACCGTCCGGTACCAGACCACCGCGTGCTGCGGCTTGAGGACCCAGTGGTTCTCGTCCGGGAAGTACAGGAACCGGTGCGGCATCGTGCCGTCCGACGCCGCGTGGTGCTCGGCGAGCTCGGACCACAACCGGAGTCCCTCGCCGATCGGCACCCGGTGGTCGCGGTCACCGTGGATGACGAGCATCGGTGACGTGATGTCAGCCACGAACCGGTGCGGGTCGTTGTCCCGCATCCCCTGCTCGTCGAAGATCGACTGCCAGTACTGCGACATGTCCGTGGTGCCCACGAACTGCTCGAGCGCCCACAGGCTCGCGTGCGTGACGACCGCTCGGAAGCGGTCGGTGTGCCCGGCGATCCAGTTCGCCATGTACCCGCCGAACGATCCGCCCATCGCCGCGGTCCTGGTCTCGTCGACGTCGGGCCTCGCGGCGACTGCGTCGGTGATCGCCATCAGGTCGGTGTACGGCGCCTGACCCCAGGCGTTCCACCCGCGGTTCACGAAGTCTAGTCCGTAGCCGGTCGACAGCGCCGGGTCGGGCAGGAGCACCGCGTACCCCTGCGCCGCCGCGAGCATCGGGGTCCAGCGCCACGACCACTGGTTCCACGAGTTGAGGGGACCGCCGTGGATCCAGAGCAGGAGCGGGTGCGGACCGTCGCCCTCGGGCAGCACGAGCCACCCGCGGACCCGAGCGCCGTCGGCGGCGGTCGTCTCGACCTCCTCCAGCCGTCCGGGGACCCTGGGCAGCGGCGCCGGGGTCGGCAGGGCGGTCACCGTGCCGTCGGCGTCGATCCGGACCGGGTGCAGCGGTGCCGCCCAGGAGGCCCGGAGCGCCACCACGACACCGCTCGCGGCCGCCACTCGGAGACCCGAGTACGCCCAGTCGTCGGTGGTCAACTGCACGACGGCGCCGCCGTCGAGCGGGATGCGGAAGACCGGCGCGCGGCCGTCCTGGTCCGCCACCGCCAGGAGCGCACCGTCGTCGGGCGCGAACACCAGCTCGGACGGCCAGCGGTCCCAGCCCTCGGCGATCCGGCGGGCACCGGAGCCGTCGATGCCGGCGGTCCACACCTCCTGCTCGTTCGCGCCCGCGGGGGTGGAGCGGACCGTGCGGACCCAGGCGATCGTGGTGCCGTCGTGCGAGAGCGTGGGGAGTTCGTGGTCGGTGTCCGGCTCGTCGAACAGCACGGTGCGCGCCGCGGTGTCGACGTCGATCGACACGATGACGCTCCGGTGGCCGCGCTCGGTCTGCACCCCGACGGCGGCGAGGAGCGTCCGGCCGTCCGGCGTGAGCGCACCGGACACGTGGTCGAGCGAGCGACCCGGCGCCGGCGTGACGTCGAGCGGTTCCGGCAGGTGTGCCGGGTAGGGCGCGGGAGCGTCGGAGGGGCGTCCGGCGCTGGCGTCGGTGGTGACACCGGTCGCGGGCTCGGCCGCGATCGGTTCGGTGAGGTCGCCCAGGTCGAGCGCGAGCACGTGCGGTTCGGCCGGCCCGAGGTCGTGGTCCCAGAAGCGGACCGGGTACGTCTCGTGGAGGATCGCGTGCACCCCCGCGTCGTCACGGCGCTTCCGCAGCGCGGCGTCCCGCGTCACGACACCCACGCGCTCGCCGGCGGCGGCGGTGGGCAGCAGGTCGGCGGTGAGCGCGACCACGTCGGCGTCGCCGGCGGTCGCGACGACGCCGCCGGCACCGCCGGCCAGACGGGTGACCGGGCGGGCGTCACCGCCCGCGGCCGGCAGCAGCCACAGCTGCGCGGTGTCGTCCTCGGAGTCGGCGTCGGGGCGGCCGGAGACGAAGAGCAGGTCGCCGTTCCGGGTGAACGACGCGCCGGACTCGCCCTTCGCGCTCCGCTCGAGGCGACGGACCACACCGCGCGCCGGTACCCGGTGGCGTCGGGAGCGAGCGTGCTCACCGTCAGCGCGACCCACTGCCCGTCCGGACTGAGCGCGATCCCGTCCACGCGGGGGAGTGCGATGAACTGGTCCAGGTCTGAGAACGGCGTCGTCATGACCTCACGCTACGGGGCGACGTGCACCTTGCAACAGCCCTGGACCGGATCTGTGGACGAGCGGTCCGGGACCGGTGCGCGAGCGGTTCAGGCCCAGAACGCGGCGATCGCCTCGGCCACGGCCTCACCCTGCCGGCGTCCCTCCGTCGCCGCGGGCGCCTGCGTCGACAGCGACAGCGAGTTGTCGCCGAAGGCGTGCTGCGCCCCGCTGTCCGCCACGACGACCTCCACCGAGCTCCCGCCGGCGCGGAGCGACTCGACGGCGAGGTCGAGCCACGGACCGAGCGGCGACGGGCCCTCGGGGCCGCAGGCGACGATGAGCACCCGCTCGTGTCCGGCGGCGACGTCCGCGTTCGTGGCCGAGCGGAGGCCGCCGTCGATGTGCGGGACGCCGTCGATCCGGACCGGGGACCACACGAACGGCACCGAGCAGCTCGCGGCCACGGCGCGGGGGAGCGGCACGCCCGTGGTCGCGGTGAGCACCTTGAACGTGCCGTCGACCGCGTCGATGGTCGTGACGCCGAGCGGCTTCTCCGGCCACTCGGGCGAGGGCAGCGTCTCGCTGAACGTCGCCGTGCGCTCGTCGTCGGTCTGCCCGGTGACGACCTGCTGCGCGACCGCGCCGAGGCGGGCCCGGGCGTCCTGCTCCGAGGTGGCCCCGGCGAGCACCGCGGCCAGGCGCTGCTGGAAGTCCTCGCCGCCGATCCGCTCCGGCTCGACGTAGGTGCTCGGCACGGGCGCGTGTTGCTGCTCGTACGCGCTGGCGATGCCGCCGCCGCGGACGAAGGCGCCCACGACGCTGCCGGCGCTCGAGCCGACGACCAGGTCGGCGGCGTCGAGGTCGACGCCCGCGTCCTGCAGGGCGGAGAGCACCCCGACCTCCCACGCGATGCCGGCGACGCCGCCTCCGCCGAGGACGAGTGCTCTGGTTCCGGGCGTGGGCGTGGCGACGTCGGTCATGGGTCCTGCTTACCAGGTGACCGGCAGACGGACGGGAGGCGCGTGGCGATCCAGCCACGCGCCTCCCGTCCGTCTGCCACCCCGGTCAGGGGATCAGGCGGCCCCGTGGCTGGCGCGGCTCCGCCGCGACAGCGAGTCGATGATGACGGCGAGCAGCAGCACGGCGCCGGTGATCATGTAGCGGATCGACGAGTCGAGGCTCAGCAGGGTCAGGCCGTTCGAGATCGACTGGATGACGATGATGCCGAGCAGCGCCGACCACGCGCTGCCCCGACCGCCGAACAGGCTCGTCCCGCCGATGACCGCCGCGGCGATCGCGTTGAGGTTCGTGTCGCCGGCACCCGAGGACAGGCTGGCCGAGTTGAGCCGCGCAGCCGCCAGGATCCCGCCGACCGTGGCGAAGAGCGAGGTGAGCACGAACACCGAGATGTAGATGCGGTTCACCCGGATGCCGGAGCGTCGAGCCGCCTCGACGTTGCCACCGACCGCGTAGACCGATCGGCCCCAGCGCGTGCGCTTGAGCAGGAAGTTCATGAGCACGACGAGGACGACGAAGAACACGAACGAGGTGCCGGTGCCGAAGTCGCGGGAGAGGTACCAGACCATCACGGCGAGCCCGACGAACAGCAGGACGGACTTCGTGATCGTCAGGGACATCGCACCCGTCGAGAGCCCGGCCTTCCGGCGGCGGGCGGCACGGCGGACCTCGGTGACGAAGAGCCCGCCGGCCGCGACGGCGGCGAGCAGGTACGCGAGCCACGGGGGCAGGTACGACGCAGAGGCGAACTGCACGATCGGGTCGGTGTACGGCAGGTTGATCGACCCGTTCGGCCCGAGGATGAGCAGCTGCAGGCCGAGGAAGCCGAGCAGCCCGGCGAGGGTGATCACGAAGCTCGGGACCCCGAACCGGGTGAAGAGCAGCCCGTAGAGCAGTCCGGCCGCTGCGCCGACCGCGAGCGCGACGACGAGGACGAGCCAGAGCGGCCAGCCGAGCGTCGTCAGGCCCTGGCCGAGGATCGCGGCGGCGAGTCCGCTGACACTGCCGACGGAGAGGTCGATCTCGCCGAGCAGCAGGACGAGGACGATGCCGATCGCGATGGTGCCGACCGCCGCGCACTGCAGCGCGAGGTTCACCAGGTTGCCGGGCGACAGGAAGTCGGGGGAGAGGGCCTGGAACACCGCCCAGATGACGATGAGGCCGACGACCACCGGCAGCGATCCGATGTCGCCGCCGCGGACCCGGCGGACGAACGCCTTCGCGGCGCCGCCGAGCCCCTGGTCGCGGAGCAGCCGCTCGTCCTGCAGGTCCGCCGCGGAGGCCGTCGGGGTCGCCGCGGTGAGGGTCTCGTCGGTCTTGCTCATGCTGGGGTCTCCTGCTCGGTCCGGGCAGCCGCACGGCGCGTGACGGCGTTGTCGGTGGCGCCGGTGATGGCGGCGATGATCTCCTCGTACGAGACGTCGTCGATGCGGAAGGTGCCGTTGTTCCGGCCGAGGCGGAGCACGGCGACCCGGTCGGCCACGGCCTGCACGTCCGCGAGGTTGTGGCTGATGAGGATCACGCCGAGGCCTCGCTCGCGGAGGCGCTCGACGAGGTTGAGGACCTCGGCGGTCTGTGCGACGCCGAGCGCGGCCGTCGGCTCGTCGAGGATCACGACCTGGGGGTCCCCGATGAGCGAGCGGGCGATCGCGACTGTCTGCCGCTGCCCGCCGGAGAGCGAGGCGATCGGGATCCGGACCGAGGGGATCCGCGCGGCGAGCTGCTGCAGGAGCTCCCACGAGCGGCGTTCCATCTCCTCCTCGTCGAGGAACGGGTGCGCGATCTCGCGCCCGAGGTACAGGTTCGACACGACGTCGAGGTTGTCGGCGAGGGCGAGGTCCTGGAAGACGGTCGCGATGCCCAGGCTCTGCGCGGCGGCCGGGTTCGGCACGGTGACCTCGTCGCCGCCGAACGTGATGGTGCCGCCGTCGGGCGTGTAGACCCCGGCGAGGATCTTCACGAACGTGGACTTGCCGGCGCCGTTGTCGCCGACGATGGCGACCACCTCACCCGGGTACACGTCGAAGTCGATCTCGCTCAGGGCCTGGACGGCGCCGAACCGCTTCGTGATGCCGCGGAGGGACATCACCGGTTCGGCGGATGGGTGTGGTGCGGGTGCCTCGTTGCTCACGGGAGCGTCCTCTCCGAGGTGGGGCCCGCCCGGTCCTGCGGGACCGGACGGGCGGGTGGGTCGGTGCGGGTCCGGGCTGCCCCGGGTTCGGGGACGTCCCGGACCCGCGTCGGGACTACTGGATGCCGGCGCTGGAGCAGGCCGAGGCGTACTGCGAGGTGCAGATCTGGTCGACCTTGTACAGGCCGTCCTTCACGACGGTGTCCTGCACGTTCTTCGTCGTCACCGCGACGGGCTCGAGCAGGGTCGACTGCACGGACGCACCACCGGCGGTCTGCACCGTGGTCTCGCCCTTCGGGTCCTCGCCCTTGGCGAACTGGATCGCCAGGTCGGCGGCCTTCGACGCCTCGGGCTTGAACGCCTTGTAGACGGTCATGTACTGCTCACCCGCGAGGATGCGCTGGATGCCGGCGAGGCTGGCGTCCTGACCGGTGACCGGCGGGAGCGTCTTCGCACCGGCCGCCTTGAGGGCCGCGATGACACCGCCGCCGGTGTCGTCGTTCGCCGCGTACACGCCGGCGATCTCGTCGGTGCCCAGCTTGCTGATCTGCCCGGCTGCCCAGTCCTGGGCCTTGGCCGGGTCCCATCCGGGGGTGTCGTACTCGGCGAGGACCTTGTACCCGCTCTTGTCGATGACCGAGTGCGCGCCCTTCTTGAACTGCGAGGCGTTGTTGTCGGTCGGGGAGCCGTTGACCATGATGATCCCTGATCCGGACGGCACGTTCTTCGCCTCGAGGGCGTCGACGAGCGCCTGACCCTGCAGCTCGCCGACCTTCTCGTTGTCGAACGAGATGTAGTAACTCAGGTCGGGGCTGTTGATGAGCCGGTCGTAGGAGATGACCGGGACCTTCTTGGCCTTCGCCTGCTGCACGATCGAGGCGGCGGCCTCGCCGTCGAACGGGTCGAGGACGAGGACCTTGACGCCCTGGGTGAGCATCGACTGGGCCTGCTGGAGCTGCTTCGACGCGTCGCCGTCGGCGTTCGCGTAGACGACCGAGCAGTCCGGGCACTGCTTCTTCACCTCGGCGGTGAAGAGCGGGCGGTCGGCGCTGGCGTAGCGGGCGGTGACGGAGTCGGGCAGGAGCAGGCCGATCTTCGCGTTCGACGCGTCCCCGCCGCCTCCCCCGGAGCCGTTGTTCGCGTCCGCTCCGTTCGAGCAACCGGCGAGTGTGGTGATCGCGAGCAGCAGGGCGCCGGCACCCAGCATGGCGCGTGTGGTGGCTTTCTTCATTGAAACGTCCTCCAACAGGTGGACCGCCCACAGTGGCGGTGTGCTGAGTGTGGCAGCGGACGTCCTTGGCTGCAAGACTTGAACGCAAGGGATTCGCGGGTGGTACCGAAAACGTTATCTAGGCCGGACGGTCCGGCCGTCGACCGATGCCCGGGTCAGCGTGCCCGCGTGACGTCCACCGACTCGATCGCCAGCGCGAGCGCCCCGGTCACCGCCGCGCGTTCGCCGAGCTGCCCCTGCACGACGTCCGGGGTGCCGTCCGCGTCGACGATGAGCGACGACTCGAGGGCGTGCCGCATCGGCCCGAGCAGCAGCTCGCCGGCGCGGGCGAACTCCCCGGTGACGACGAGGCGCTCCGGGTCGAGCAGGTTGCACAGGCCGACGGCCGCGGTGCCGATCGCGCGTCCCGCGTCGGCGATCGCCCGGATGCACACGTCGTCGCCGGCCATCGCACGGAGGACGAGGTCCGCGAGCTTGAGCGTGCCGACCTCGTCGCGGATGCCGGCCAGGACCGCCGGGGCGCCGGCGACCGCCTCGAGGCACCCGCGGTTCCCGCACCGGCACACGGGACCGTGCGGCACGACGGGCGTGTGCCCGAACTCGCCCGCGACACCGTGGTGCCCGCGGAAGAGCCGCCCGTCGAGCACGAGCCCCGCGCCGATGCCGTTCCCGACGTCGAGCGTGACGACCGTGCTCCGCCCGCGCGCCGCACCGCTGCGGTGCTCGGCGAGGGCCGCGAGGTTGGCCGAGTTGTCCACCTGCACCGGCTTGTCGAGTCGTCTCGCCAGGGACGCCCCGAGCGGCACGCCGTCCCAGCCGCGGAGGATCCCGCCCCGGGCCGTCATGCCGGTCCGTCGGTCGATCGGCGCGGCCACGGCGAGACCGACGGCGAGCACCTCGCTCATCGACGACCCGATGGACTCGACCATGTCCATCACGAGCAGCGCGGTCTTGTCGAGCTCGGCGTCCGCCCGGTGGTCGCGGGCGAGGGGCATGTGCCGCTCGGCCAGGACGGTCGCGTTGAGGTCGGAGAGCGCGACCCGGAGGTGTCTGGGCGAGACGTGCACGCCGGCGACCAGGCCGAGGCCGTGCGGCAGCGTGACGCGCAGGGCCCGTCGGCCGCTCGACGTGCTCGGGGTGGCGTGCAGGGAGCCGGTGGCGACGAGCTCCTTGACGATGTTCGACACCGTCGCCGGGGAGAGCCCGGTCACGCCCGCCAGCTCGACCTGGGTCAGTCCGCCGTGCCGCTTGACCGCGGCGATGACCCGGCCCCGGTTGGCTTCACGCAGTGAAGTCTGGTTCCCGGGACTGCGGCGTGGCTCTGACACGGGGACAGCGTAACGGGCGGCTCACGGCGGACAGCCGTGACCGCGAGCGGACGGGAGACGCATGGCGGACCCGCCACGCGCCTCCCGTCCGGCGCGCTACTCGCCCTGGACGTCGATGAGCACCTTGCCCACCGCGTCGCCCTCGACGGCGTCGTGCGCGGCGGCGGTGTCCTCGAGCGCGAAGCGGACGAGGGGGAGCCCCGCCTCCTCGCCGACGGGCAGCACGCCGTCGCGGAGCGCGGCGGTGACGTCCTCGGCCGCTGCGGACAGCGCGCGGTCCCCGATCGTGTAGAGGAGCAGGAACTGGTAGCGCGCGTTGACCGACATGTTCGGACGGATCGGCAGCGTGGCGTCGTCACCGCCGTTGTTCGCGTAGATCGAGACGACGCCGTGGTTCGCCAGGACGTCGGCGACGAGCTGCGCGTTCTGCGGGATGGAGACCTCGACGACGATGTCCACGCCGTCGGGGGCGATCTCGCGGATGCGGGCGGCGGCGTCCTCGTCGCGGTAGTTCACCGTGTGGTGCGCGCCGGCGGCGGTGGCGAGGGCGGCCTTGGCGTCGGAGCTGATCGTCGAGACGACGGTGGCACCGGCCCAACGGGCGAGCTGGATCGCGGCGTGCCCGACGGCTCCGGCGCCGCCGGCGACGAGCACCGTCCGGCCCTCGAGCGCACCGGGGGCCAGGCGGCTCGGGCCGTCCTCGTGGGTGGTGAGCGCGCGGTGGGCGGTCATCGCCGGGACGCCGAGGGAGGCGCCGACGTCGAGGCTCGTGCCCTCGGGCAGCGGTACGGCGCGCTCCGCCGGGACGACGGTGAACTCCTGCGCGGTGCCGGTCGGGCGGCTCGCGGCGGCCATGTACAGCCAGACGCGGTCGCCCTCGTGCAGGGTGTCGACGCCCTCGCCGACCGCGTCGACCACGCCGGCGCCGTCCTGGTTCGGCGTGATCTCGGGGAAGGGCAGGCCGTCGCCGTAGGTGCCGCCGGCGCGGGCCTTCCAGTCGGTGGGGTTGACGCCGGAGACCACGACGCGGACGCGGACCTCGCCGGGGCCGGGCTGCGGGACCTCCCGCTCGACCAGGTCGAGGACGCTGCTGTCACCGGGCTTCGTGTAGACGATCGATCGCATGCCACCAGGCAACCACCGGGCGTCGACGTGTCTTCCGGGCGACGGTCAGCGGACGACGGCCGCGCGCGTCGTCGGTCCGGCGGTGGCCGCGCGTGTCGTCGGCCCGGCGGCGTCAGCGGGCGGCGTCAGCGGGCGGCGTCAGCGTGCGTCGTAGGCGTCGCGGCTGTCCTGCACGGCCGCCATGTGCGACGTCGCCCAGTCCTCGAGCGGCTCGAGCACGGCCCGGAGCGACCGGCCGCGCTCGGTCAGCTCGTACTCGACGTGCGGCGGGATCTCGGGGAAGACGGTCCGCGTCACGATCCCGTCGCGCTCGAGCGCACGGAGCGTCTGCGTCAGCATCTTCTGCGAGACGCCCTGCACCCGCGCCGCGATCGCCGAGTAGCGCCGGGGCCCGTCGACGAGCGAGCCGATCGTCAGCACGCTCCACCGGTCACCGATGCGGTCGAGCAGCTGCCGCGAGGGGCAGTCCGCCGCGTAGGGGCTGTACTCGAGCGCTGACATCGTGACCTCCGTTACGCACCGAGAGGTGCCTACTTCCCGGGAGAGAGTAACGCGAGTACGGTCGGGTCCACCAGTCACGAGAGGACCCCACATGACCAGCATCGTCGTCTTCGGCGGCACCGGGTACGCCGGCTCCGCCATCGTCCGCGAGGCCCTGGCCCGCGGCATCGCCGTCACCGCCGTCGCCCGCGACACCTCCAAGCTCGACGCCGCCGAGGGCCTCACCCTCGCGCAGGGCGACGCCTTCGACGCCTCCTTCGTGGCCGACGTCACGAAGGACGCCGACGTCGTCATCGTCTCGCTGTCGGCGGTCCAGGCGGACGGCAGTGAGCTCAAGGACAAGTTCCAGCACTTCGTCGACGCGGCGACCGCTGCCGGAGCACGGCTCGGCATCGTCGGTGGCGCGGGCTCGCTGCTCGTCGCCGAGGGCGGCCCGGCGCTCGTCGACACGGCCGAGTTCCCGGACGAGGTCAAGCCCGAGGCGAAGAGCCACGGCAAGATCCTCGAGGCGCTCCGCGCGGGCGACTACACCGGCGACGTCGACTGGTTCTACGTGAGCCCGGCCGCGGCCTTCGGCAGCTGGAACCCCGGCGAGCGGAAGGGCACCTACCGCACGACGGACGACCTGCTCCTCACCGACGCCGAGGGCAACTCGGACATCTCCGGCGCGGACTACGCGATCGCCGTCGTCGACGAGGTCGAGCGCCCGGCACACCACCGCGCGCGCTTCGGCGTCGCGTACTGACGCTCCCGGCGCTGCCTCGGCGGCGTCGTCGAACCACGGAACCGACGTCGAACCAGTCCCCGCGGCTGGTTCGACGTCGGTTCCGTGGTTCGGTTCGGTCCGGGGGCGCTCCGCAACGGCACCGCTGACGGACGGGAGGCGCGGGGCGGCCCGGCACCGCGCCTCCCGTCCGGCGGGTGGTGCGGCGTGCTCCGGCACCACGGCAGGCACGTCGCGCCACGTCGTCCCGTGGCGCGACGTGCCTCGCGTTGGTCCTGCCGCCGCAGCGCGCGCGGCAGCACGCGGCGCCGCGCGCTGCCGCGGCAGCGCTACCGGTGCCCGACGATCGCGGGGACCGGCAGGTGGTGCCGCATCCGGACCGCCAGGTGCAGCCCGCCGCGCCGCGCGAGCACGAGCCCGACGACGACCGCCGCCACCGCGGGCACGCCCCCGGCGACGACCATCCCGACGTGCGCCCCGAAGTGGTCGACGACCTGGCCCATGACCGGACCACCGATCGCCTGGCCGCCGAGCAGCACGAGCACGTAGAGCGACATCACCCGACCGCGGATCGCCACGTTCGACGACAGCTGCACGAGCGAGTTCGAGGCCGTCATGAAGAGCAGCTGCGACATGCCGACGGCCACCAGCGCGGCCGTGAACGGTGCGATCACCGGGATCGAGCCGGACAGCACGAGCAGCACGCCCGTCCAGAAGACCCCGCCGACGATGGTCCGCAGCCGGACGACCGCGCGCCGGGTCGACAGCAGCGCCCCGGCCAGCGCACCGACCGCGACCGCGGAGTTGAAGACGCCGTAGCCGCCGGCGCCGACGTCGTACACCTCGGAGGCGAAGGCGGACAGCAGCACCGGCATCGTCAGCGCGAAGACCGAGAAGAACGCCATGAGGACGACCGGCACCAGGATCGTCGGCTTCCGCACGGCGTAGCGCAGCCCCTCGACGAGCTGGCCCTTCGAGCGCGGCGCGGGCGGTGTCCGGTGCAGGTCGGCGGTGCGGAGGAACCCGAGCGTCACGACCACCGCGACGCAGGCGACGGCGTTCACCCCGAAGGACCACCCGGCGCCGACGGCGACGAGGAGGGCACCCGAGAGGGCCGGGCCGATCATGCCGCCGAGCTGGAACACGCTCGAGTTCACGCTGATGGCGTTCCGCAGGTGCTGGTGCCCGACGATCTCGGTGACGAAGACCTGGCGGGCGGGGTTGTCGATCACGGTGACCACGCCGACCAGGAACGCGATGACCCAGATGTGCCACGCCTCGACCACCCCGGTGAGCGTGAGCACGGCGAGCAGCGCGGAGAGCAGGGCGAAGGCCCCCTGCGTGATCATCATGAGCGCCCGCTTCGAGAACCGGTCGACGAGCACCCCGCCCCAGAGCCCGAACAGCAGCATCGGCGCGAACTGGCAGGCGACGGTGATGCCGACCTGCGCGACCGACCCGGTGAGTTGCAGGACGAGCCAGTCCTGGGCGATGCGCTGCATCCACCCGGCGGTCATCGCGACGAGGTTCGTCGCGGTGAACAGGCGGAAGTTCGGTACGGACAGGGCGATGAGCGTGTGGCGCCACGGCGGTCGGTCGGCCTGGATCGGGAGCGGTTCGGTGGGTGGGGGGAGGGTCGTCGATGACGCACTCACGATGGTGGGGCTCCGGATCGTCGGGGGCGGTTTCGTTCCCCTGCGAAACTACGTGGTGCCGACCCATTCGACACCCCTATGGTGGCTATCAGTCCATTGCGATGTCGAATGGCCGGTCGGACGACCCGGTCCCGACGGGAGGTCCACCGTGCTCGACCCGGTCCTGCTCCGCACGTTCCTCGCGGTCGCCGAGACCGGCAGCTTCACGCTCGCCGGTCAGCGCCTCGGCATCAGCCAGCCGACGGTCTCGCAGCACGTCCGGCGGCTCGAGACGGCGGTCGCCCGCACCCTCGTCGCCCGGGACACCCGAGGGGTCGCGCTCACCGACAACGGCGACGCGATGGCCGGTTTCGCACGGTCGATCCTCGCGGCGCACGCGACGGCCGACGCCTACTTCTCGGGTGCGGCGACCCGGGGCCGTCTGCGCTTCGGGGCGGCGGACGACCTCGCGATCACCCAGCTGCCGCGGATCCTGCGCGACTTCCGCCGCCTGCACCCGCAGGTCAACCTCGAGCTCACGGTGAACCAGTCCGCGCCGCTGCTCCGCCGGGTGCACGCGGGCCAGCTCGACCTGGTGTTCATCAAGCAGACCGCGGGGGAGTCCGCCGAGGGCACGCGCGTGGCCACCGACCAGATGGTGTGGATGGCGCAGGACGGCATCGCGCTCGAGCGGGACGAACCCGTCCCGCTGATCGCCTACCAGGCGCCGAGCATCAGCCGGCAGATGGCGATCGACGCCCTCGAGGCCGCGGGGCGCACGTGGCGGATCACCTGCAACACGCGCGACGTCAACGGGGTGCTCGCCGCCGTGCGGGCCGGCATCGGCGTCGCGGTCTTCCCGCACTCGCTCATCCCGGCCGATCTCGTCAAGGTCTCGCAGCGCCTGTCGCTGCCGGACCTGCCCGCCGTCGACTACGTGCTCATCGCCAACCCGACGGTGCAGCGGGAGCCGATCGACGCCCTGACGAGCGCGATCCTGTCACGCGGGGTCGTCCGCGCGGTCTGACACGCGCTGTGACGCGCGGTGTCGTAAGCGGATCCGCCTGCGCCCTACGGCGCGACCGTCGGCACGACGCCGGTACCGGTGAGGTCCGGCAGCGTCACGCCGGCGAGCGGCAGGAGCGCCGTCGCGAGCGCCCAGAGCAGCACGAGCGTGCCCACCCCGCCGAGCACGGCGCCGAGCAGGGCGACCGGTCGCTGCCACGCCGCCGAGGAACTGCGCAGCGCCGTCCCCGACAGCATGAGGGCCAGCACGCCGAGCACCAGCCCGGTGGCGTGCAGGGTCGCCGGGGCGGTGAACCACCAGGCGGCCAGCCCGAGTGCACCCGCGCCGGTCACTGCGCCGAGGACGGCGGCCGGGGTGGCACCGATCGCGGTCCGGCTGCGGTCACGGGACGCTCGACCCGCGGCCGGGAGGCCCGTCGCGCCCTGGTCGGGTCCGCTCGCCTCCGCCTCGGTCGGATCCACCGACGGTGTTCCGGCCTCGTCGTCGGCCGTGGCCGTGTCCGCGGGGGCGGCGGAGCCGTCCGCGGTGCTCGGCGACTGCGACTGCGGTGTCGGTGCCAGCGGAGCGATGATCGCGTCGAACGGCGTCGTCGCGGGGTCGGTCACGACGGGCTGCGGCGCCTGCTGCCGGGCGAAGCGCGCGGGCGTC
The DNA here is from genome assembly GCF_903970945.1 of Curtobacterium sp. ME26. NCBI lineage: Bacteria > Bacillati > Actinomycetota > Actinomycetes > Micrococcales > Microbacteriaceae > Curtobacterium > Curtobacterium sp. ME26. The sequence goes on along the minus strand of NZ_CAJCKG010000011.1, from coordinate 15,863 downwards.
CGGTAGCCGATCGGTCCCGAGGGCTCCGGCTCGGTGCCCTCGACGACGACGTGCTCGAGACCGGGCACCGAGAAGCGCGGCTGCCCGACGACCGGGGCGGCCGGCGGAGCGGGTCGTGCCGCGACCGGGTGCGTGACGGCGGGTTGCGTCGGGTCGGTCGGGGGCGTCAGCGGTGCACCGGTGGCCTCGGCGGGCGACACGGGCAGCGGGGCGGTGTCGAACGGTGCGACCTGCACGGCGGGGGACGTGGGGGCCGGCGGGAGCAGGTGCTCCTGCGGCGGGTAGTCGGGCACGACGACGTCGCCGTCCGGCAGCGGACCGGTCAGGACCCCGGGCAGCGTGCCGGCGGGCGCGACCGTCGCGACGGCGGCGGGTGCGGGACCGTCGGCGACCGTGTCGGCGGCCGACGGGTGCGCGGCGGAGGTGGGACGGGCCTCCCGGCCGACGTCCCCGGTCGTGTCCTCCGGGGGCGCGACGACCCACGCGGGGACCGCTCGACGCGGCCGGTCCCGGTCCGACATGCGGTGCAGCGCCACTTCCGTGCTCCCTCGGTCTGCTGATCCATCGTCAGTTCTATCCGTCTGCATGCACCGGGGCGCAGCCCCAGTTCCGGGGGTGTGTCCGGAAGACGTCACGGGCGGCCCCGCACGGCGCCGTCCGGCTGTGCGGAGCCGCCCGGGGCTCCTGGTGCTGCGGCGACTACATGTCGCGGTAGCGCTTCGCCTCGGCGAGCTTCGCGCGCAGTTCGTCAGCCGTGAAGCGCGTCACGTAGCCGGGGGTGTCGCGCTGGATGCGCCACCCCTCGGCGAGCGGACCGGCGTCGACGACGTCGAAGCCGAACGCGTCGATCAGGTCGGACACGACGCGCTTGGCGTCGGCGTCGTCACCGGCGACGACGAGCGCGCGACGGTCGGCGGTGCCGGCCGGGGTGGCCTCGTCGGTGAGCGCCGGCGCGGCGATGTGGTTGAACGCCTTGACGACCCGGGCACCGCGCAGGTGGTCCTGCAGGAGCTCCGCGGTCGTGGTCGTCTCGTCGTCGAGCGCCGCGATGTGACCGTCGCGCTGCGGGTAGTAGTTGTTCGTGTCCACGACGACCTTGCCGACGAGGGGCTCGACGGGGATCGTCTCGATCGCCGCGAGCGGGGTGGTCACGACGACGATCTCGCCGGCCGCTGCCGCCTCGTCACGGGTCGCCGCGCGGGCACCGTCGCCGAGCTCCGCGACGAGGTCCTGCAGCGTCTCCGGTCCGCGCGAGTTCGCGATCACGACCTGGTGGCCGTGCTGCACCGCGAGGCGTGCGAGCTGGGATCCGATGTTGCCTGCTCCGATGATGCCGATGGTTGTCATGGCACCGTGCAACGCGCCTCCGTGCGGCGCATTCCCCGCGGGTGCATGATGGCGCCATGGCCCACGAGTTCCGCGACGAGACCGACCGCGACCGCTACGCGATGTACGTCGACGGCGAGCTCGTGAGCGTCCTCGACCGCCGGGCCACCGACGACGCGGTGTCGTTCCCGCACACGTACACGGTGCCGTCGCACCGCGGCCACGGCTACGCGGCGCAGCTCGTCGAGCACGCCGTCGCGGACGTCGAGGCCCGCACCACCAAGCGCATCGTGCCGATGTGCTGGTTCGTCGGCAAGTGGTTCGACGAGCACCCCGACAAGGCCCACCTCCTCAGCCGCGGCACGGCGGACTGAGACCCACCCCGACCGGCCGCAGCGTCGCGGTCGGCCCGTCCCGCTCGGAGACACCATGCCGACGATCACCCCGTTCCTCTGGTACGACGACCAGGCCGAGCAGGCCGCCACGTACTACACGGAGCTCTTCCCGGACAGCCGGGTCGACAGCGTCGCCCGCACCCCCGACGGCACCGCGCTCGTCGTCGAGTTCACCCTGCTCGGCCAGCCGTACCGCGCGATGAACGGCGGCCCCGGGCACCCGCACACCGACGCCGTCTCGTTCCAGGTCGACGTCGACACGCAGGACGAGCTCGACCGGGTCTGGGACGCGCTGCTCGCCGACGGCGGTCGGCCGCTCGCCTGCGGGTGGCTCCACGACCGCTGGGGCCTGGCGTGGCAGGTGACCCCGTCGATGATGGGCGACCTGATGACCGGCGGCGGCGACCCCGACGCGAACGCCCGGGTCTTCGCCGCGATGCGCGACATGGTCAAGCTCGACATCCCGGCGCTCCAGGTCGCCGCGGCGGGCCGCTGAGTCCGACCCGAGCACGCCCGCCGGTACAGTGGCGGGACCCGACCAGCGCCGGGGACCCGGCGCCCGCAGTGACAGGCTGGAGACCGCGATGCGCAGCCCGGGCCCGGACGTCCGCAACGCCGACATCGGACGCGCCTACACGGAACTCTCGCGCATCACCCGACGCGCGAGCATCCGCGCACGCGGCGACGACCTGGTGCTCAGCGTCGTCGACCAGTCGCTCGTGGACTTCGTCGTCGAGCACCCTGGGTGCATGGCGATCGACATCGCGCGGTACCTCCGCCTGAACCGCTCGACCATCTCACGGCAGCTCTCCGGCCTGCTCGCCGCGGGCCTGGTCCGCACGACGGACGGCGGCTCGGGCAACGCGAAGCCCCTCGAGGTCACCGACGCCGGCCGCGCTGCCCTCGAGCGCTCGGTCCGGCTGCACCGGGACGCGCTCGAGGAACGGCTCGCCGAGTGGTCCGACGACGACATCGCGCTCCTCGCCGGCCTGCTCGAACGACTCGGCGCCGCCGACGAGGCGGGCCTGCCGATGCCCGCGCGGGCCTCCGAGCGGGACCCCGCCGCGTCGTGACGACCTCGTTCGTCCTGCTGTCCGACACCCACCTGCCGAAGCGCGCGAAGGACCTGCCGGCACCGCTCTGGGCCGACGTGGACACGGCGGACCTCGTCGTGCACGCGGGGGACTGGGTCGACCTCGCGACGCTCGACGCGGTGCAGGGCCGGGCCCGCCGGTTCGCGGGCGTCCGCGGCAACAACGACGGCCCGGCGTTCGACGACCGCCTGCCGCTCGTGGCGCGCTTCACCGTCGAGGACCTGCGCTGGTCGCTGGTGCACGAGACCGGTGCCGCGACCGGGCGGGAGCGCCGGGCGGACGCGGCGCACCCGGACACCGACGTGCTCGTCTTCGGGCACTCGCACATCCCGTGGGACTCCGTCGCACCGTCGGGGATGCGGCTGCTCAACCCCGGGTCGCCGACGGACCGACGGCGGCAGCCCGACCTCACCTGGATGCGCGGCACGGTCGACGGGCGCGACCTGACGGTCGAGCTGGTCCGGTTGCCGCCGGCTGCGCGCTGACGGACGGGAGGCGCGGGGCGGGCCCGCCGGGTGCCTCCCGTCCGTCCCGTGGTGCGTCCACGGCGCGGGTGCTCCGGTCAGGCCGGCTCCTCCGCCGCCTCCGACTCCGCCGCCGCGGCCTCCGTGGGCATCCGGAAGAACGCGGCCTCCCACTCGGTGGACCGGCGGAAGGCACGCGTCATCCGGCCGCGCTCGTCGGGGTCTGTCGCGGCCGCGAGCTCCTCGACGATCGCGGTCGCCTCGGCGCTCGCGGCCGCGAACCCCGGGTCGCCGTACGCCCCGAGCCAGTCCGCGAAGGGGTGTCCCTCCGGCGCCTGCCCGAGTCGGGTGCCGACCCACGCGTACACCCGGAAGCACGGCAGGACGGCGGCGGCGAGGACGGCGGCCGAACCCGAGTCGGCCGCCTCCTGCAGGTGCGCGAGGTAGCCGGCGCACTTCGGGTGGACCGGGTCCTCCGCGTGCGCGAACCCGCCAGGCGGCGGTGGTGCAGGTCGCGGGCCTCGTCCGCGCAGCCCTGCGCCGCAGCCGCCCAGGAGGTGCTCGCCGACCCGGCCGACACGTCGGCGAGCCGGGCGAGGTGCCGCTCGTAGGCCCGCAGGTAGTGGAGGTCCTGCGCGAGGTACCCGGCGAACACGTCCTCGTCGAGGGTGCCGTCGCGCAGGGCGACCAGGAAGTCGCACGCCAGGACCTCGTCGAGCGTCGCCGCCACGTCGTCCCACCAGCGGTCCGTCCAGACCACCGGCGGCCGGGCGGCACGTGCCGCCGCCCCGTGGTCGACCGGCCCGTTGCCCGTGCCGACGTGCAGGGCGTCGGCGCCGCGGAGCGCCGCGGTCAACCAGGTCTTCGCACCGCCGACCGCGAGCTCCCAGTCGCCGGCGTGCGCGGCGAGCGTCGCGATCGCGCTCGACAGGGAGCACCCGGTGCCGTGCGTGTTCGTCGTGTGGACGCGCGGCGCGGTGAAGGTCCGGGTCGTGCCGTCGGGGGCGACGAGCACGTCGTCCGCGGTCGGCCCGTGGTCGTGCCCGCCCTTCGCCAGCACCAGGACGTCCCACCGTCGGGCGACGAGCAGTGCGAGGTCGGTGGGCGTGCGTTCGATCGTCCCGGACGCTCCGGCGAGCACGGCCAGTTCGGTCAGCTCGGCCCGGTTCGGGGTGACCAGGTCGGCCAGGGCGAACAGGTCGCCCATCGCCGTCGCGGCGGACGGGTCGAGCAGCCGGTCGCCGCTCGTCGCGACCATCACCGGGTCGACGACGACCACGGGCGGACGGTGCTCGCGGAGCCACGCGGTGACGGTGCGGACGACCTCGGCGGTGCCGAGCATCCCGATCTTGACCGCATCGACGACGACGTCGTCCGACACCGCGTCGAGCTGCGCCCGCAGGAACGTCGGATCGGGGACGTGCACCGAGCGGACACCGTGCGTGTTCTGCGCGACGAGTGCCGTCACGACGCCCATGCCGTACCCGTCGAGCGCGGCGATCGCCTTGAGGTCGGCCTGCAGCCCCGCGCCGCCGGTCGGGTCGGTGCCCGCGATGCTGAGCACGCGGGGGACGCTCCCGGTCACCGGAGCGTCCACGCGTCGACGTGTGCGGCCGCGGCCGCGTAGGGGTCCGCTGCCGCGCAGATGCCGGACACGACGGCGACCCCGGCGGCGCCCGCGGCCCGCAGGGGTGCGACGTCCGCCAGCGTGATCCCGCCGATGGCCACGCACGGCACGCCGGAGCGGCGGGCCAGCGCGGCGATGTCCGCGAAGCCCGCGTGCCCGAGTGCCGGCGGGTGGTCCGCCTTCGTCGTCGTCGGGTGGACGACCCCGACCCCGAGCAGGTCGACCGTGCCGCGGGGGAGCCCCGCGACGACGGCAACGTGCGCCGGGGTGTTCGCGGTCAGCCCGACGTGGGCGTCCGGACCGAGGAGCGCCCGCGCGGCCGTCACCGGGACGTCCGACTGTCCGAGGTGCACCCCGGCCACCCGGTGTCCGCTGTGCCGTGCGGCGAGCGCGACGTCGAGGCGGTCGTCGACCACCACCGTGGCCCGGTCGCCCACGGCGTCCGCGACCGCGGCGACGAGCGCGAGCAGGTCCCGAGCGGAGGCGTCCTTGTCGCGGACCTGCACCGTCCGGACCCCGGCGGCCACGGCGGCGCGGACGACGCCGAGCACACCGAGTCCGTGGCGGTCGGCGAGCGGCCCGTCGGTCACCAGGTAGACGCCGACGTCCGTCGTGGCGCTCACGCCGACACCGCCGTCGGCTCGGTCGTGATCCGGGCCTCGCGGACCACGTCCTCGGGCGCCAGGGTCGCGAGCCGGTCGAGGAACAGCGGCTGGAAGGTGCCCGGTCCGCCGGCGTCGCGGGCGGCGAGCTCGGCCGCGATCGTGTGGACCGCGGTCGCGGCGACCGCGGCGGCACCCGGGTCCTCCGGGGCGACCGCGGTGAAGGCCGCGACCACCGCGCCGAGGGCACAGCCGCCGCCGGTGATGCGGGTCAGCAGCGGGGTGCCGTTCGCCACGCGGACCACACCCGTGCCCGGCGCGACCAGCAGGTCGACGGGACCGGACACCGCCAGGGCGCCCACGGTCCTCCCGTCCGTCGCCGCGACCGCGGCCGCACGTGCGTCGTCCGGACCCGCGGTGCTGTCGACCCCGCGCCCGCCGGCGGACCCGCCGAGGAGGGCGAGGACCTCGGACGCGTTGCCGCGGAGCACCGTCGGCCGGAGCGCGAGCAGGTCGCGGGCCAGGGCCGTGCGCACCGGCAGCGAGCCGACCGCGACGGGGTCGAGCACCCACGGGGTGCCGGCGTCGTGTGCCGCGTGCGCGGCCTCGAGCGACGCGGCACGCGGTTCGGGGTGGGGTGTCCCGGTGTTGACGAGCAGGGCGTCGGCGACCCGGGCGAACGCGCCGGCCTCGGTGGTCACGTCGACCATCGCGGCGGACGCCCCGAGCGCGAGGAGGACGTTCGCCGTGACGTTCTGCACGACGGTGTTCGTGATGCACTGCACCAGGGGGCCGCGGGCACGCACCCCCTCGAGCAGCGCGGCGGTGCGGTCGGCCCAGTCCGGGGACGGGGGTACGGGCGCAGCAGTGTGCATGGACGATCCCTTCGCGAGTACGAGCTCGAGCAGGTTCGACGGGTGTGATCTCAGCCGCTCGGTGCGGCACCCCGTGTCTCGGTCGTCACCGTACACGACGTCCCGTGACACGTCGCGCGACGTCGTGCGGGGCGGATCCGGACATCGGGCGGGTGCCGTGTGCCAGGGTTGACGGGTGCCTGCTGCGACCCCTCCCGGCCCTCCGACCGGTCCCCGCGACCCCGGCGACGCCTGGGCGTACGGCCCGGACGGGACGAAGGCCTGGGGCCGCTTCGGCGCGGCCGGGCTGCTCGTCGACGACGGGGCCGGGCGGGTGCTGCTCCAGCACCGCGTCGAGTGGAGCCACCACGGGGGCACGTGGGGGATCCCCGGCGGTGCGCGGCACCAGGGCGAGGACGCCGTCACGGCGGCGCTCCGCGAGTCCGCCGAGGAGGCGGGGGTGCCCGAGGACGGCATCGCACTCCGGCACGCGGCGGTGCTCGACCTGGGCTTCTGGACCTACACGACCGTCGTCGGACGGGCACGCGAGCCGTTCGAACCGGTGATCGCCGACCGGGAGAGCCTCGCGCTGTCCTGGGTGCCGGTCGCCGAGGTGGACGACCTGCCCCTGCACCCGGGCTTCGGGGCGTCCTGGGCGGCGCTGCGCGCATCGATCGCGACCGTGCCGCACGTGGTCGTCGACGCGGCCAACGTCGTGGGCAGCGTGCCCGACGGCTGGTGGCGCGACCGAGCGGGTGCCGCGGACCGGCTGCTGTCCGCCGTGACGGCGCTCGCCGCCGTCGGCACCGACGCGGACGGGCTGGGGCTGCCGTTCGCCCGGTGGTGGCCCCGGTGGACCGTGGTGCTCGAGGGCGCGGCACGGGCAGCGGGCGACGGCACCGACCCGGGCCGGGCCGGCGGCGTCGCGACGGGCGCCGCGGTCGAGGTCGTGCGTGCGGCGGGATCGGGCGACGACGCCGTCGTCGCGGCCACCCGGGCGGCGGTGGAGGCCGGGGACGCGCCGGTCGTCGTGGTGACGGCGGACCGCGAGCTCCGGGCGCGCGTCGAGGCCCTCGGCGCCGAGGTCCGCGGACCGGGCTGGTTCCGGGACCGGACGGCGTCCGTCGGGGCCTGAACACGACGTCACCGCGCGCGACGCCGTCCACCCCGTGCGGGACGCCGTCCGTCCCGGGGACGCACACGGTCGTGTGACGTGATGTTCACACGCCACCCGGACAGGACCGGGAGCCGGACGGATACGCTGGCACCCACGTCAACGGAGACGTACTGATCAGGAGGTCACGATGGAGCGTGTCACCAGAGCCGACGACCGCGTCCACCGCCCCGCGGGGCCCTGGACGCCCACGGTGCACCGGCTGCTCGCCCACCTGCACGAGCAGGGGTTCGTGGCGGCGCCGGAGCCCATCGCCGTCGGGGACGTCCTCGAGACGGTCACCTTCGTCCCGGGCACCGCGGGCAACTACCCGTGGAGCACCGAGATCGCGAGCGAGGCGGCCCTCGTCACGAGCGCACGACTGCTGCGGCAGTACCACGACGCCGCGGCGACCTACCCGCGGTCCGGGGACACCGACGTGTGGTCGCAGGCCGAGCGCCTGCCGGTCGAGACGATCGTGCACGGGGACTTCGCGCCGTACAACTGCGTCTACGACGGCATCGCCGCCGTGGGGCTCATCGACTTCGACACGGCGCACCCGGGCCCGCGTGTCTGGGACGTCGCGAGTGCCGTCTACCGTTTCGCGCCCTTCACGACGGGGCTCGTCGAGGGCAGCACCGCGCCGGGCCTCGACGAACGGCTCGACCGGGCGGCGGAGTTCTGCCGCGCCTACGGCCTCGACGACCGGTCGCGTGGCGTGCTCGTCGAGACGATGACCGCGTCGCTCGTCGCCCTCGTCACGACGATGGAGACCGAGGCCGCAGCCGGCAACCCCAAGTTCGTCAGCGACCTCGAGCACGGCCACGCCGACCTGTACCGGGCGGACGTCGCCTGGCTCGAGGCGCACGCCGAGGACGTCCGCGCGGCGGTCACCGCCCGCTGACCCGGGCGGATCCGGCACTCCTTCCGGACCCGTCGAGACGCCGTCGGACTGTCGAGACACCTGTGCGCCGTCGAGACGCCGTCGGAACCGGCGGCGTCTCGACCCGGGGGCGGCGTCTCGCCGGAGGAGCGGCGCGCACCGGGCCCCCCGCCAGCTCCCAGCGGGCACGCGGCGGACTCCGAAGGTGCCTCGGGTAGTGTCGTCGGGCCATGACCGACAGCCCGGCCGACGCCACCCCGTACGAGGTGCTCGGCGTCCCCTCGTCCGCCGACGACGACGCACTCCGCCGCGCGTACCGCCGGGCCGCCCGCGAGACGCACCCGGACCTCGGCGGGGACGCCCAGCGCTTCCGCCAGGTCCAGGTCGCCTGGGAGCGCATCGGCACGCCCGCAGCGCGCCGCGCCTACGACGCGGGCTCCCGCACGTCGACCCCGCAGGGCGCGTCCGGTCCGTCCGGTTCCGCGGCCTGGAGGCCCGACTCCGGCCGCGACGCCTACGCACCGCCGGCAGCGCGTCGCGACTCCCGCCCGCGTGCCCGGTCCCACGGTCACCCCGGCGGCCGGTCCCGCGAGGTCTTCCTGCAGGCCGAGCGCGAGTGGGTCGGCCTCGGCGACCCGATCGAGGACCCGTACGACCCGGCGCTCGTCCGCTCGGCACCGCGGCACATCCGTCGGCTCCTGGGCGAGGCCCTCGCCGAGGAGGCCACGGCGGCGATCGTCGCCGACATGGGCATCGGCGTGACGGTGTGGCACGACCTGGACGCCGGAGCCGAGGGGAAGCTCGACCACGCCGTCCTCACCCCGAGCGGCCTGTGGGCCGTCGAGTCCATCGACTGGGGCGCACCGGTCCGCATCGAGCACGGGGAGATCGCGGGGGAGACCCTGGCACCCGGGGAGCGCCCGGTGAAGGAGCTCGTCCGCGCCGCACGGGCGGTGCAGAAGCAGACCCGCGTCAAGTTCACCGGCCGACTGCTCGTCGTGCCGGACGCCGCGGTCGACGAGGACGTGCAGGTCGTCGGTTCGCCCCGGAAGCCGACGGCGCTCGTGGTCCGACGGAGCGCCCTCGGCCAGGTGCTCAACGGTGTCTGGTCGCCCGAGGGTTCGGTCGACGTGTTCGACGTCCGCGACCGCCTGCAGCAGACCGTCCGGTTCGTCTGAGCTGACCGTGGGCCGGACCGCGACTAGTACCCGCGGAGCTTCTCGAGGTCGCGGCGCTCCCGCTTGCTCGGGCGCCCGGCACCCGGGTCGCGCATCGGGACGAACCCCGCCTCCTCCTTCGGCAGGCGCGGCGGCGTCCGGTCCTCGAAGTGCTTCGCGGCCTCGGCGGCGCTCCCGCGCTTGACGACGATCCCGGTGACGACGACGATCCGGTCGAAGCCGTGCTGCCGCACCCGGACCTCGTCCCCGGGGCCGACCGGCTGCGCCGGCTTCGCCCGCTCGCCGTTGACCCGGACATGGCCGGCCTTGCACGCGGTGGTCGCGGCGGAGCGGGTCTTCGTGATCCGCACCGCCCAGATCCAGCTGTCGACGCGTGCCTTCTCCATGCCCCCACCCTAGGCGGGCCCGCTCGGCGTCTACGCTCGACCCCGTGCCGAAACCGCTCGAGCAGGACGCCCTCGCCCGTGCCCTCGCGCTCGGGGTCCTGCGCGACGCGGCGATCGGCGACCGGCTCGTCGTGCGCGCCCGCCACGGCGACGGTGCCCGCGACGCGCTCGGCACGCTGGCTTCCCGCTCCGCGACGACGGTGACGATCGACACCCGCCGCGGCCCCGACGAGGTCCCGCTCGCCGACGTCGTCGCCGCCAAGCCGGTCCCACCGCCACCAGCACCGCGCCGGCCCCGGCCCTGAACGACGTGCCGCCCCCGGACGACGTGTCGCCCGGCCCCTGGCCCGCAGACGACCGCGCCCGGCGAGCCGTCCCGGGCCGCGCGGTGCCCCCGACGTAGCCTCGGAGCATGGCCGTCCCCGTCCCGCTCGGCACCGAGGACCGAACCCCCCGCCTGACGCTCCACCGCCCGGACCACTGGCGCCGCGAGGACGCCCCGCGCGCGGACCTCCGGCTGACCGGCGACGACGTCGTGCTGACGGTGCGCTCCCGGCCGTCCGACCGCACGATCGCGGAGGAGCACGCCGGGCTGCTCGAACGGCTGCCCGGGTCGGTCGACGGGCTCCGGCTCATCGGGTGCGACCCGTGGACGACCGCCGGGGCACCCGCGCGCCTGGTCGAGTACGTCCGACCCGACGAGGACGGCGACGTCGCCGGCGCCCACCTGCTGTTCGTCACCGGACGGCACCGGGTCGACCTCACGGTCGAGCGGCCGCTCGCCCGGATGCTGGCGACCGACGACCTCGTCTCCGCCGTCCTCGAGTCCGTCCGCGCGACGGAGCCGACCCCGGTCCGGCCGCAGCGCGAGCTCGAGGCGCTGCCCGCCGCCGCGCCGGCCCCGCAGCTCGACGGCGTGCACCTCGGCGCCGCGGCGCTCACGACGCTCCGGAGCCTCGCCGGACGTCGGTGGAACCCGGCGCTCCTGCGGTCGCCCGCGGGCCGCGAGCTCGTGCAGACCGGTCTGGTCGGTCGGCTCGGGACGCTCCCCGAGCCGACGCAGGAGCTCCTCGCCCCCTGGGCCGACGCGGTCGAGCCGGTCACGCTGGACCAGCACCTGCCCGACGGACGGACCACGCGCCTCCAGGCCTGGTCGGAGACCGTCGTGGACGGCACCGACGAGACGGGCGGGACGGTCGCCCGGCTCCCCGCCGAGCAGGTGGTCGCGGTGGCGGCCGGGAGGCTCGGCATCCGTCCGACGTGGACCTTCCCGTTCCGCACGGGGTCGGTCCCGTCCGACCTGCTCGCCCGCCGGACGGGGACGGCCGGCACCGGGACCGACCTGCCGGCGGCCCTCGCCGCGGAGGACCCCCGGCTCGCGCGCTTCTGGGCGGCTCCGTGGACGGTGTCGTCGCTCCGGCGTCCCGGGCGGCCGGAGCCCGTCGTCGTCGTGCACGCCGAGGGCATCGGCTTCGCGCGCGTCGGACGCACGACGGCCGGGGAGACCTCCCTGCGGACGGACTCCCCGGCCAACGTGTACCGGTCGGTGGTGCGGGCGCTGCTGGGCTGAACCCGCTGCCGGGCTCGCCCGCTGTCCGGCTCGCCCCGCTGTCGGGCTAGGCCGCCGGACCGGCGGTCAGCGTGACGGTCACGGTCTTCGCTGCGCCGCTGGCGTCGGTGTACCCGACGACGACCCGGTCGCCCACCGCGTGCGACTGCACCGCCGCGGTCAGCGCGTCGCTGCTGGCGACCGCCGTGCCGTCGAGGCTCGTGATGGTGTCGCCGGCGACGAGCCCGGCCGCGGCGGCGCCGGATCCCTCGACCGTGCCCGCCACCGCCACGCCGCCGCCGGTCTGCGTCGTGCCGCTCGACCCGACCTGCACGCCGAGGAACGCCGGCAGGCCGATGGTGATCGTGTCCGAGGACTCCCCGGCCAGGATCTTGTCGGCGATCGCCTTCGCGGTCGTGATCGGGATCGCGTACCCGGTGACCTCGGCCGAGCCCGAGGACGCCGCCGTGGCCATGCCGACGACCTCGCCCTCGCTGTCGAGCACCGGGCCGCCGGAGTCACCCGACACGATGTCGGCCGCCACCTGGATGAGGCCCTGCAGCGACTCGGTCCCGGTGCCGGACTCGCTCTGCACCTGGATGTCCTGGTCGAGCGCCGTCACCGTCCCCGCCGCGGCCACGAGGTTCCCGGTGCCCTCCGCGTTGCCGACGTCCGTCACGGCGTCGCCGGTCGCCGGCTCGCCGTCGTCGTCGAGCGTGACCGTCGACAGGCCCGAGGCGTCCTCGAGCTTGAGGACCGCGACGTCGTGCGTCGCGTCCGTCCCGACGACCTGCGCGCGGTACTCCTTGCCCGTGGTCTCGTCGGTGACCGTGATGCTCGTGGCGCCCTGCACCACGTGGTTGTTCGTCAGGACGGTGCCGTCGGACGTCAGCACCATCCCGGTGCCCGCGGCCTGGGACGACGTGTCGTAGTTCAACACCGTGTCGATCGTGACGACGCCCCGCTTCTGTGCGGCCGTCGCGGGGGTCGCCGCGGACTCGGTGGTGCCCGTCCCCGTGCCGCCGCTGCCGGTGCTGCCGTCCCCGGTGCTCCCGTCCCCGAGTCCGCCGGTCCCGCCGCCGTACCCGGGGACGGTGAAGCCGTTCGTGCCGCCGCCCGTCCCGCTCCCACCGCCGGGCAGGGTCGTGGAGCCCTGCGACTGGCTCGAGGTCGTGGTCGTGCCGTGCGAGGAGAGCCCGAGCGCGGTCCCGCCCGCGGCGCCGATGATCGCGAGGGCGGCGACGCCCGAGCCGATCAGGAGCCCGAGGCGACGGGGACGCCCCGCCCCCGGGTGGTTCGCCGCCGCCGCTCCGGCGGTCCACGCGGTCTGCGGGGTGCCGGTCCCGCCCAGTGCACTCCCGCCCAGCGCACTGCTGCCGAGCAGGTACGGCCCGCGGCCGTCCGGCGTGTAGGCGTAGGGGCCGGAACCGTCGGGGCCGTAGAGGTACGGGCCGCTGCCGTCGAAGGCGTACGCCGGCCGGAGGGTCGTGCGGTCGGCGTGCGGGGCCTCCCAGGCGGGGCCGTCGGTCGCGCGCTGGTCGTCGGCGGGGTTCTCGTTCATCGGTGCTCTCCGGTCGTCCCTCGACCACCCGTGGGGTGTCGATCCGTTCCTCGACGACCCGGGCGGGCGTCGACGGAGACCAGTACAGGACTCGAACCCATGACGACCCTATGAACGAGCCCGGCGGGTGCTCAGGGGTTCCTCGGGGCCCGCCGTGCGACGGTCGCGGTTAGGCTTGCCTGACCTCCCATGCGCGCGTCGTCCCCCCGAACCCCCGTCCTGCGACCCCGACCGGAGCCGGCGTCCCGCTCCCGGCTCGTCGGCGCCGCGGTGGTCGCCGTCGTCGCGCTGGCCGTGGCCGTCGCCCTGTCGATCGCGTTCGGCTCCCGGCCGATCCCGCTCGGGACGGTGCTCGACGCCGTGCTGCACCCGGGCCGGCAGGACGACGTCGGCCTCATCGTCCTCGGCAACCGCGTGCCCCGGACCGTCGTCGGCCTCCTCGCCGGAGCCGCCCTCGGTGTCGCGGGCGCGGTGATGCAGGGCGTCACCAGGAACCCGCTGGCCGACCCGAGCATCCTCGGCATCAACGCCGGTGCGGCGCTCGCGGTCGTCGTCGGCATCGCGGTCTTCGGGATCAGCGGCACCGCGGCCTACCTGCCGTTCGCCTTCGTCGGTGCCGGCCTCGCCGCGCTGCTCGTCTACGCGGTCGCGGCGGTGGCCCGACGCGGGTTGTCGCCCGTCGGGCTGGCCCTCGCCGGGGCGGTCGTCGCCGCGGCGCTCTCGTCCGTCACGACCGCCGTCCTCGTGTCGAGCCAGAGCCTCCTCGACCAGCTGCGCTTCTGGCAGGTCGGGGCGCTCGCCGGGAAGGACCTCGGCACCGCCGGGGTCATCGCCGTCCCGGTGCTCGTCGGGCTGGTGGTCGCCGTCGGGCTCGGCCGCTCGCTCAACACGCTCGCGCTCGGCGACGAGCTCGCGGCGTCCCTCGGGCAGCGCGTCGTGCTCGTGCGGATCGTCGGCGGGGTCGTGACGGTCCTGCTGGCCGGTTCCGCCGTCGCCGCGGCCGGACCGGTCGCGTTCGTCGGCCTCGCGGTCCCGCACGCCGTCCGTCGACTGAGCGGACCCGACCAGCGCTGGACGATCCTCCTGTCCGCCCTCGTCGCGCCCGCGCTCCTGCTCGTCGCCGACGTGATCGGCCGCGTCGTCGCGTACCCGGGGGAGCTGCAGGTCGGGATCGTCACCGCGCTCATCGGCGCACCCGTGTTCATCTGGCTGGTCCGCTCGCGGGTGGTGACCGGCCTGTGAGCGCCGTCCGCCGCGAGGTCACCGTCCTCGGTGCGGTCCTCCTGCTGCTCGTCGCCCTGGTGCTCGTCGGCCTCGGGGTCGGGGAGATCCCGCTCTCGCCGCTGCAGGTGGCCGGTGCCCTCGTCGGGCACGGCGACACCGTCTCGGACTTCGTCGTGGGGCAGCTCCGCGGGCCCCGCGTCGCAGGAGCCGTGCTCGTCGGCGCGGCCCTCGGTGCGGCGGGCGGCATCGTGCAGAGCGTCGTCCGGAACCCGATCGCCAGCCCCGACGTCATCGGCATCACCTCCGGGGCGAGCGCCTCCGGGTTGACCGCGATCGTCCTCTTCGGGGCCAGCGGCGGTGCGTTGTTCGGGTCCGTGGTCGTCGGTGCCGTCCTCGTCTCGGTCGTGATCGCAGCCCTGTCCTGGCGCCGGGGCATCACCGGCAACCGCGTGGTGCTCGTCGGCATCGGGGTCGCGGCGATCTGCCTGAGCATCACCGGGTGGATGCTGACGTCCGGCACCGTCCAGCAGGCGGGCACGGCGCTCCTGTGGTTGTCCGGCAGCCTCAACGCCGTGGACCGCACGCTCGTCGGCGTGCTCGGGGTCGCCGTCGTCGTGCTCCTCGCCGCGGCGCTCGTGCAGTCCCGTCGCCTCACCGTCCTCGCGCTCGGGGACGAGGTCGCCGCCGCCCTCGGGCTCCGGCCGGACCGCGCCAAGGTCCTGCTCCTGCTCACCGCCGTCTGCCTGACCGCCGGCGCGGTCGCGACCGCGGGCCCGGTCGCGTTCGTCGCGCTGATGGCGGCACCGGTCGCCCGGCGGCTCGTCGGGAACGGTCGCGTCGCGCTCGGGGCCGTCGCCGCGGTCGGCGCGGTGATCACGCTGGCGAGCGACCTGCTGGCGCAGTTCGCGATCCCGGGCAACGCGCTGCCCGTCGGGGTCGTCACGGGTGTCGTGGGGGCGCCGTACCTGCTCTGGTTGCTGGCTCGCGGCCGGTAGGCGTGGCGGGGGCCCTTCCGCCCGCTCGCTAGCCCGGTGCTCCCGGGCGTCCCTGGTGCTTCCGGGCGTACCCGGCGGTGCGGGACCACCAGGTACGCCCGTTCCCGCATTTCACGACACCTGTTCTGGGAAGGAACGGGCGCACGGTCGGACGGGAGGCGCGGGACCAGCCCGCACCGCGCCTCCCGTCCGTCAGGTGGTCGCGTCAGGCCGCCCGCCTGGTGCTTCCGGGCGTACTCGGTGCTTCCGGGCGTACCCGGCGGTGCAGGACCACCAGGTACGCCCGTTCCCGCATCCCACAGCACCTGTTCTGGGAAGGAACGGGCGCACGGGCGGGGGCAGGACCGACAGGTACGCCCGTGCCGGCAGCCACGAGCACCTGGTCGGGGCAGCGACGGGCGACGCGGCGACCGGGCGTCGCGGGAGCGGCCCGCACCGGGGCTCCCGCCCGTCAGGTGGTCGCGTCAGGGCGCGCGTGCTTTGCGCGCCTGCGCGGACCCGCGCGGCGTCACGCGATGCCGCCCCGCGCGGCGCGATCCCGCACACGACCGACCAGACCCCCCGTTCGGGTG